>CABSGW010000020.1 GCA_902477365.1 uncultured Prevotellaceae bacterium | reverse complement strand
GACAGCATTTTTTAAAAGACCTGAAAATCGCACAGGACATCGCCGATACGGTGGATACCTGCCCCGGAATCCCGGTGCTCGAAGTGGGGCCGGGCATGGGTGTCATGACCCAGTTCCTCGTGCGCAAAGACCGCCCCCTCAAAGTGATCGAGATTGATTTCGAATCCGTGGCCTACCTGCGCACCCACTATCCCCAACTGGAAGAAAACATCATAGAAGACGATTTCCTGAAAATGCATCTGGAACGGACGTTCGGCGGACAGCCGTTCGTACTTACGGGCAACTACCCTTATAACATTTCCAGCCAGATATTCTTCAAGATGCTCGACTACAAGGACCTTATCCCTTGCTGTACGGGCATGATACAGAAAGAAGTGGCGGAACGCATCGCCGCCGGACCGGGCAGCAAAACCTACGGCATCCTGAGCGTACTGCTCCAGGCATGGTACAGCGTGGAATACCTGTTCACGGTACATGAACACGTATTCAACCCTCCCCCCAAGGTGAAGAGCGCGGTCATCCGTATGACACGCAACGCCACGACGGACTTAGGCTGCGACGAGCGGCTCTTCAAACAAGTGGTGAAAACCACATTCAACCAACGGCGCAAAGTGCTTCGCAACTCCATCCGCCCTGTGCTGGCAGATGCCGACCACAAGGCACAACAGGAAGGACGGCAGCCTAAAGACCACACCGAATTTCTCTCCGCCGAGATTTTCGGCCGCCGTCCGGAGCAATTATCCGTGGCCGAATTCGTCAATCTGACCAATGCCGTGGCCCGGGAAACTTCCGAAACGGCATAATCCGGGAAAAAGATAGAAAAAACGGCCTCAAAGCCATTTTTTTATTTGTAACTTCAAGCGGTTTATCGTATCTTTGCACCGCAATTTATCACAGTGTTTATTTAAAATGGACGATTATCACGCGGAAAATATGAACTAAGTAGGACAGAGGTTTGCAAGGAGCTGCCTCCGTTCCGTTATAATTATGGAGGATTTTTATTCATGCGAACATACTGGAATACAAACCGCGGCCTGCGCACGCTCGAAAAGTGGGAACCCAACTGCTGGGTACAGGTTACTTGTCCGACTCAGGACGACATAGATTATCTGGAGAATACGCTCCACATTCCCGATTACTTCTTAATGGACATCGCCGATACCGACGAGCGTGCCCGCTATGAGTTCGACGACGGTTGGATACTCATCATCCTGCGTATCCCCTACGTGAAAGAAGTACGCTCGCGTACGCCTTATACGACCATTCCCCTCGGTATCATCCTGAACAAAGAGGTGTGTATCACCGTGTGCAATTTCGAGACGAACATGATGATAGACTTCGTAAGCTATCAGCAAAAACGCGGATTGGGATTCACCGACTCTGTAGACATGGTGTTCCGCCTGTTCCTTTCGTCTGCCGTGTGGTACCTGAAACGGCTGAAGCAAATCAACCTGCTCATCGAGAAAGCCAAGCAACACTTGGATCGTAACGTGGACAACGTGGACCTCATCAACTTGTCGCGCCTGCAAGACAGTCTGACTTATTTCATCACTTCCATCCGAGGCAATGAAACCCTGCTCTCCAAACTGAAGTTCAAACTTCCGGTGGACGAACTGGACGCCGACCTAATCGAGGATGTCAACATCGAGATGAGCCAGGCACGCGAGACGACATCCATCTATGCCAACATCCTCGACTCGACGATGGACACCTACGCCAATATCATCAACAACAACACGAGCGGCGTGATGAAGATGTTGACCTCCATCTCCATTATCCTCATGTTTCCCACGCTCATCGCCAGTTTGCTCGGCATGAACCTGGTCAACGGCATGGAGAATTGGGCTTGGGGATTCCCGGTGGCTTTGATGCTTACCGTGGGCATTACCGTGGCATTCGTATGGTATTTTAAGCGAAAAACATGGATTTAAAGCCGGGCAAAGTAAAAAAACAGGAGATTTTTTAGGTTTCCACCGTTTTTTATACTTAATTTGTGCCGGATTAAGTGAATAGTAAAACCGAATCAGATACTAAAACAAGTAACATGATGGACTCTCAAGAAACTCTCCAGACGGAAGAGAACGTAACAGAAAACGTAGCACCTGAAGTGAACGAAACGGAAAATCAAACGATAGAAGTGCCGCAAACACAGGAAGAAGTCGTTGCACGAGTGAAGGAACTGGCCGAAGCCGACGCTCCGGCCGAGAAACAGGAGTTGGACGCCCTGAAACAGGCTTTCTATAAAATACATAAGGCAAACGTGGCGGCTGCCCGGGCGCAATTCATCGAAAACGGAGGCGAGCCCGAGGCTTTCCTTCCGACACCGAATGTGCTCGAGGACGAATTCAAGGCGGCCATGAACGTCATCAAGCAAAAAAGAGCTGAATTGCAGGCTGAACTGGACCGGCAGAAAGAAGAGAACTTGCAGAAAAAGCAAGAGATTCTGGAACGGATCAAGGTATTGAGTGCCACGCCGGAGGAAGCCAACCAAGCCTACAAAGAGTTTAAAGAGCTCCAGAACCAATGGAAGGAACTGACGCTCGTCCCGGCAGAAAAAGCCAACGAACTGTGGAAAACCTACCAGTTGTACGTAGAGCAATATTACGACCAACTGAAGCTCAACAACGAATTCCGTGAGTACGATTTCAAGAAGAACCTGGAAATCAAGACACGCCTTTGCGAGACTGCGGAGAAACTGAACGAAGAAGCCGATGTCATATCCGCTTTCCAACAGTTGCAAGCCTTGCATCAGGAATTCAAGGAAACGGGTCCCGTGGCGAAAGAATTGCGCGAAGAAATCTGGGCACGCTTCAAGGCTGCGTCTACCGCCGTGAACAAACGTCATCAGCAATATTTCGAGGAACTGAAGCAGAAAGAAGAAGAAAACCTGGCACACAAGACCGCACTCTGCGAGAAAATAGAAGCCGTCGACCTGACGGCCATCAAGACGGCGACTGCATGGGAGGCACAGACGCAGCAAATCATCGAGATGCAAAAGGAATGGCGTACCATTGGTTTCGCCCCTCAAAAGATGAACGTGAAGATTTTCGAGCGTTTCCGTGGCGCATGCGACCGGTTCTTCACGGAAAAGGCTGCATTCTTCAAACGCCTGAAAGAGGAACAGGCTCAAAACTTGGCCAAGAAAACGGAACTCTGCGAAAAAGCCGAGGCACTGAAGGACAGTACGGACTGGAAAGCTACGGCCGACAAGCTCATGCAGATACAAAAGGAATGGAAGACCATCGGTGCCGTTCCTAAAAAGCATTCCGAATCCCTTTGGCAACGTTTCATCGGTGCCTGCGACTACTTCTTTGAACAGAAGAGCAAGAACACGGCATCCCAACGTGGGGAGGAAAAAGAAAACTTGCAAAAGAAGGAGCAGGTCATCGAGAAGCTGAAAGCCTTGTTGGAGTCCGACGAGGAAGAAAACAAACAGGACGCCGTAAGAGAACTGATGAAGGAATGGAACGAAATCGGTTTCGTACCTTTCAAAGAGAAAGACAAAATCTATAAGGCTTACCACGAAACGGTAGACCAACTGTTCAAAGCCCTGAACATGTCGGCCGCACGCCGCCGTCTGGACAACTTCAAGAACAACTTGAAGAACGATGCCAAAGAAGGCGGACAAGGCTTGTCCCGCGAACGGGAACGCTTGGTACGGGCCTACGAAAACAAACGCAGCGAAATCAAGACGTACGAAAACAATCTGGGCTTCCTGACTTGCAGTTCTAAGAAGGGCAGCAGCCTCCTCAACGAGATGAACAAGAAGATGGAGAAGCTGAAAGACGAACTGAACCTGATTGGCGAAAAGATTGCCGCCATCGACAAGGAAATGTCTGCACAGTCAGAATAAAAGAGACAAACCATTTATAAACGACTTGCCGCATCCGGAATTTTACTTCGGATGCGGCTTTTTTTATGATTATACGTTCTTAAATTTATTCCCCGATTTATAAAAAGCTAGGATTAAATACTTCATTAAATTTTCGATACAACTTCCCAACATAAAACCGTACCGTCACGACGGTTTGGGGTTGTGCCAGGCCAATCTGCGGAATAGGGTTCATCAGTACGAGCATCAAGACCTATATAACGTTGGGTCTTCATCGAAAGTAGCATACACTGTCCGCGCAACATATCCTGCCACATAAAAAGACAGGCTTCTGATTCTTGCTTCACAAGCCGAACATCGGCTGCAAGACCGGCTCCCACCACTGTGATAAAACCCGTACCATTCATGGCTTCGAGCACCACACGCCCATTACCCCGGTCATGTACTCTAAACAAACAATCCGAAGTATCATAGGGCTTACTTCCTATAGCTGCACTACAAAGCATACCGCGAGGATTAGCCCACACACGCTTACCAGAACCATAATTGGTGAGACGAATAATTTGTCCAATAGGAATATTTTGTGAACGATCTGCTAACGGTTCATCAAGTTTGAAGTTGTCAAAATCAGCAAATCCACCCTCACGTCCCTCTGCATTATAGGCAAAGAGGGCATAGCGTGTACCTTGGAAAGTTTTGAGTTGATAAGGCATGAGAATACTGTCGCCTAATTGCTTGAAATGCTTCCCGTCGAAACTGTAACTAAGGCAGGCAATATCTTGATCAAAGTTTCCAAAAGCACGCAACCAAACTTTCGATTGAGAAAGTGGTATGTCAATAGTATCATTCTTATACATATCATACCAACGCAATGTCTGTTTTTGTCCTGTATGTACCACACCAATCCAAGCATAAGGAAGGTTGAGCAAAGCCAACCCAGCTATGTCTCCATTTTTCAGATGTGAGGCATCGAGTGTTACGGTAACTTGTGATTCAGGTCCAATCCCCCTTTGAGTAAGAGTGTTGCGTGCCCACATAAAATGAGCGGCAGGCATTGTATGAAGACGTAATACGCCTTTGGCCAATTCCCATTTACGGTTATTGGGTTCGTGATTCCACTGCCAAATAGGGTTCAAACTTTTACCATCGAAACTATCACTACGTACAAATGGTGCATGAGGTTCCACATCAATACCCACATTGGGCTTGTACCATGTGCGTGGTGTCCGTCCAAGATTACCGGGCAAGCCGAAATAAGGCCAACCATCCACCCATGTGATGGGAGAAAGGCATGTGGTACGCCCTACAGAACGAAAATCAAGCATTGAAAATCCCCACCACTCTCCGTTGGGCAAATCTACAATCCCACCTTGGTGCAACGGCGCAGCTTTATAGTCCCATTCCAAAGGTTTCCATACATTGAATTTGTCACCGGGCACAGGCATATCAGGTTGCCACATAATACCATCGTTGACACGATAACCACGTTGTGTCCCCAATGTCTCTTTCGTACTTACTACACGAGTCTCATAAGGTCCGCAAATATTATCGGCACGGGCACATTGCATCCGTCCTATCGGACTATAGTTCGCGCTAAAAATGAAGTATTTTCCTCCTATTTTATAGAAATGATGCCCTTCACTCATAGCATTTCCCCCGCGAATAATGGTTCGCCGGCTTCCTTCTACAAAACCAGAGAAATCAGGCTCTATCTCCACAAGATTCACCGTATCGTAACCATAAACGGCGTATATCTTACCATCGTCATCGAACAATACGGACAAATCATAGGTCTTACCACCTATCTGCTTATGTTCCCAAGGGCCAAGGGGATTAGCGGCAATAAAGACTTGCAAACCGTGATTGTTGACATTAGAAAAAATGTAGAAATGTCCGTCGTGATAACGCAGACAAGGTGCCCAAATGCCTTGCCCATATTCTTCCATTCCATTTTCGAGACGAAATTCAGGACCAAGTTCGAGACTTTCAAACACATAAGTAAGAAAGTACCAATTAACAAGATCGCGTGAACGATAAATAGCCAATCCCGGCATAGAATGCATCGTAGTACCGGTCATATAAAAATATTCACCCACGCGAATGATGTCTGGATCTGAACATTCATCATAAAACAAAGGATTAGTATAAGTGCCATTACCGTTATCAGCCGTCCAAGACTGTGCTGAAACCTTATTGGGAAGAAGCAACAGAAAGAGTATAAAAATATGTTTTATTTCCATGACGTGAGATAATGAGTTCTTAAATCCGCTTTCACTGCTTGGCCGGTAAGCGTGAGTAAACCTCGTTGCCGGATGTCTTCTGATGAAGCTCCAACCATAAATTCATATCGACCAGGTTCGATCATATAAAATCCTTTATCGGTATAATAAGCCAACTGCTCGGGGGAAAGAACAAATTCCACCCTACGACTCTCTCCTGGCTCCAATTCCACTCGGGCAAAACCTTTCAACTGGATAGGCTTAAGCGGTTGTCCGGAACGGGGAGAAAGATACAACTGCACAACTTCCGCTCCAACTCGTGCCCCCACATTCTTCACCTTACAGGAAATATGCAACTTCTCATCACTTGTTTTCACCTCACGAGGCACATACAAGTCCGAACATTCAAAGTCGGTATATGACAATCCATAACCGAAAGGATAGGCCACATCAGCACTCTTCTCACCATTGTTGTAACAATAGGAAGCACGGCTCTCGTTCATGGGGTAACTCACACTAAGACGCCCTGACGGACATACATTACCAAGAAGAATATCAGCCACAGCATTACCGCCTTCTTCACCGGGATACCATGCTTGAAGCACGGCAGCACACGAATCGGCCAAATTTCCAATTACTTGCGGACGCCCTCCGAACATCACCAATATTACGGGACGTCCTGTAGCTATCAGTGCACGAAGCAAATTTTCTTGTTCGCCCGGCAAACGTATACTGTTACGTTCACGCGCTTCTCCACACAATGCAGGATTCTCTCCTAATGCAGCTATCACCACATCGCTACCTTCAGCCAAACGAATGGCGCGTTGCCAATCTGTATCGTCTTGAGTTTCCACCAATCCAAGCGTAAGCTGCCGTACACGTGGGTCACCACCCCACCCCAGCTTCACTTCACCGGGACGGCTCCATTCACAACCACGTTCATAACCAAGTGCGCCTCCCACACGTCTGCCTAATGCCTCCTTCAACGTTATAATCTCAGGATTATGTGCGTCTATCTTTCCGCCCCACCAGAAGAAGCGCATCGACTGGTAGGTATAATCACCCACCATACAACAAGCCGCATTGGCATTTGGTCCAATAAGAGCTACCTTCCGTCCTTCTATATCAAGCGGCAATATACCATCATTTTTAAGCATTACCACCGACTGACATGCCAACTCATAAGCAGTCTTTCGTGCTTCGACAGGATCAAGATCAATATGCCCCTCGTTCCATAAACGAGCATCTTTATCAAGCAAGCCTAACTTTGCTTTCAACATCAGTGCGCGTTTCACTGATGTTTCAAACGCCTCGCGGTCTACCAATCCTTTTTCTAAAAGTTCAGGCAGGTAACGATAATTACTATTCGAAGGAAATTCCAAATCGTTGCCTACATTCAAAGCTTCAACAGCCGTCTTCTTCAACAATGCCGTATCATTCTGACTCAGGTAACCTACCGCCCCATAGTCACTCACGACCAAACCGTCAAACTTTAAACCATTACGTAATATTTTGTTAATCAACGTATCGCTACATACTGCCATCTCGCTACGAAAACGTCCATAGGAGGTCATCGTTACCTTACAGCCCGCATGGCGAAAAGCGACCTCGTGAGGAAAAAGTACCTCTTCATAAATTTCCTTCCATGGTAACCGCGAACCACCACCATAGCCCAAGAAATGTTTCGTGCAAGCCGCTACCCCCGTACGCCAGTCACAGCCTTGCAGCCCTTCTACAAAGGCAGCTCCCATGGCTGCAGTCAGATAGGAGTCTTCGCCATACGATTCTTCTATACGTGACCAATGAGCTGTGCGTATCAAGTCTATCATGGGCGACAAAGCAAACGTAGCACCTACAGCACGCATCGCCTTTGCCGTTTCAAAAGTCTTACGCCGTGCCAGTTCCGGGTTCCACGTACAAGAAAGCCCTAATTGCTGCGGATAAACCGTAGCCCCCTTGGCCGCAAATCCAGATATAGCTTCTTCATGAAATATGGCAGGAATAGCTGCTGATGTTTCATTCATAAGATAGAACTGTACTTGCTTTACAAAGTCACGTAACGCATTACCGTCCAAATCCAATCCACAAGCAAATTGGCACACATGCCCAAAACCATGAGGATACTTCTTACGGCACTTTTCAACTGAAAACTTCCCATTCTCCATCACTTCACTCGGACGTATACCAAACAGTTGAGCTGTACGTTCCTCCACCGTCATACGATTGTAAACTTCGTCTACTTGCCGTTGTAATTCCTTGTCTGCAAACGGTCTGTTCTGTGCAACTCCGAGAAGCGGGACAAACCCCCAAAATAAAAACAATACTTTTTTGTTCATAACTATATGATTACTTAATCAGATATTTTCTTCCTTTCGACACTCGGATACCACGCGAATTATCATAAACACGACGGCCTGAGAGATCATAGAAGGCAGGACCATGAGTGGTATTCTTGACATCTTCTATATGTGTGGTTACATCGGGCAAATGCAAAGGAATAAACGGACCTCCTTCATATTTGAGTATATATGAGAAAGGCAAAAGATTTGCTTCTGTCCGCAAAAGATGAAAACCGGCATGACCATTCTCATCAGTGCCCCACTTATATCCACCGGCGATGACCATAACCGGAGTATATGTACCATGAAAAAACTCGCTTGAAACGTCTGAATCACTGGATTGGACTATACCACTACCTGAAAGCACCACTTCTGTGTCAGAATAGTACACCAGTGGCGAATTGGCTTCTGCCATCCCCCACACACGTTCGCAGTAAACTGAATCGCCCGTAACAGCAGTCAAACAATAAAGGTGGACATCATCAGAAGGAGTTATATCAAATGGAAGAATGAGTACCTGTCCATCCTCTGCCACCGGAACATTTACCTGAACATGCTCAGCAGTGAAAGAACATGGAGCGTAGAAACCTGACGGACTACCACTCTCCAAATAAAGTTCTGTACACCTTCCCTTGCTCACCTCATTAGTTTGTTCCGCCTTATTGTCATTGGTGAATATCAGTATATTGGGATTGTTTGCCAACGCATGCCAATCTGTTGATGCATCTAACCCTTCAATCCCAGACAAGTCAAGGACATTCAGGTCAGACCGCGACAACAGGTTGGTAATCCTCTCGTATGTATCTTCATTCGTCGGATCTCCCCAAGCACAATATGCGACCTCATTGCCCCGCTGAAAATAGGCTTCACTCACATCCAGTGTCAACACAGAACTCCAATTACTATTACTGATGCTAAGCAAACCTTGACAACCATCAACCAATACATCGGGAGTAAGTGGAAGTACAAAATCAAAATTACCTTCGCTCGGTAATTCTATTTTACCATAATTATGAGATGAAAGTTCACCTGAAGCATTGACGTAGTATAGAGTCGTATTATCTGTATTATAGGCACCTTGCGATGAAACCTTGTCAATATGCAAGACCAGTTTTTGACTACCCTCCGGTACCGGAAGATAACCGTTATTTGTGGTCGTATTTTGGCTGATAAGTGCATTGGAATGATCAAAAGTCACCGAGGTTGAAGTCATTTTGTAACTTTCGCCAAAAGTTTTAGACGTAGGCACCATGTCCTCCACACTATTCTGACGACGCAGCACGAAAGGTTCCTTAACCTCAAGTTGCTCTTTAGACAAGACTATTTTAACGACCTGAATGGGGCTGTCTGATGCAGGTAACGATATTAAAAGAGCATTATGCTCACGTGAATATTCAGGCACTCCACCGCCAAGCACTGCAAGGGAGTGGAACTTCCGGTCACATTTTCCATTCACAGTGCCCAAGGATTTGATACGAACTCGCCCGTCTGCGGGGCGGTTCATCACGATGACATAAAGACTATCATCCTTTACCGTAAAACGAAAATCGTCGGCACCATACGTCCCCGTCTCCCGTCCTTCGCGTGGTGTCTCCGCATCAGGTCCTTCACCAAACACGACCCATGGACGTGTGTCATAAATACATTCTGAGTTCACTTCCATCCATCTGGCCACACCCTCCAGTATGCTCTCTTCTTTATCATCAATGGTACCGTCACCACGCATAGGAACAGACAACAACAAATTGCCGTTTTTACTCACGATATCACACAACATGCGCACCACAGTCTCGGCCGATTTATAAGAATCATCTTCATAATAAGATCGACGATAATGGTATTCTCCCAAACAAGAACACGTTTGCCACGGAATTGCACTAATCGTATCAATGGCTCCCTTCTCTATATCTTCTACTATCCCCCGCCGTTGAATACCCGACAATTTCTTACCTGTCACCACACACTGCGGAGCACGTCCCGTCCATTGCATACTGCTATTATAATAATTGGCAGTAACATACAACCCGGCATCGCTAGCAGGCCACAAAGGCAGTGCGGTGTCATCGAAATACACGATATCAGGCTGGTATTTATTTATCAAATCCACTGTACGATTGTAAAAATCCTCACAATACTCCACACTTGGATCCCCCGCATTCCAATCCCACGACATCCATGGATTAGGCTCATGATTTTGTACATACAGTTCTTGTGGGTCAAGACCTTCCCACCATGTGCCAACCCCATCGGAAACGGCGAGGTTACCATCGTAAGGCACCCCAGCCATCCCACCTTCCGTATCGGCACCACGTGCTGTCCCATACCATACCCAAGCATGCGACGAATGTACACTCACCCCAAAAGGAAGTCCTTCGGCACGGGCGGCTTTTTGCCACACATTAATGATATTTTTCTCCGGACCTATGTCTACCGAGTTCCATTTATGATATCGGCTGTCCCAAAGGTCAAAGTTGTCGTGATGATTGGCCATTGCCATGAAATAGCGCGCACCAACCCGTTTATACAAATTCATTAACATATTAGGTTCCCAATTTTCAGCCTTCCAAGTATGTATTATATCTTTAAAACCAAATTGCGAAGGATGCCCATAATGCTCCACATGATATTGGTAATGGCGATGCCCCGGTTCGTACATATGCCGGGCATACCAATCTCCCTGCTCAGGTACGCACTGCGGCCCCCAATGTGCCCATATTCCAAATTTAGCATTACGAAACCATTCGGGCACTTGATATTGGCTTAACGACTCCCATGAAGGACCGAACAATCCTCCCGTATATGGCTCTTGCATATTGGCAATAGGCACCCTACTCTTTTCCACGTCACCGATGTAAGGAGCCACAACCGTTTGCTGCAAGCAGACATCCCCCAACGTCAATGTAAGCACCGATCCCCAATTGGTGTTACTAAGCCCGACAATACCTTGTACTCCTCCATCCAACGCATCGAGTTGTATAATCCATTGCGTACTGTCCGTCTGATTGAACTTGACATCTCCAATAACATGCATACGGTAATGGCCGATAGTGTCAATATAGTGCAGGGTGGTATTTGAAGAGACGAAAGAACCTTTAGACGCACATTTCATTACCGGTATCAACAAACGGGCATACTTGTCATTGAGTTTTATATACCCCTTGCTCCCATCGGTAACAGTACAAAACAGATTGTTGGAATGATCGAAAGTCACGGTACGGCCACTAAGTTTGTAGTCCGCAGCCGGACTGACAGAAAAGTTCATATCGTCGATACGGATAGAGCGTGTTACTTTTGTCTCTGTCGGAACACCCGAAGTGAGTACGGTACCCAACTGCTCTATTGTAAGTTCTTGCGTGGGAGCGAACTTATCACTGGCCATATACCCCAACAAACTGGCATATATCTGACGCGCTTCCGGATAAGCTTGCAAGTTCTGTAAATCCATACTGCACACCAACAATTGGCCACAGCCGACTTTTGCTTCAAACATCACGCCGAGACGACGGTTGAGTGTCACGTTGTCTATTACCTCGACAATAGGACGGAATGTTTGGGGTAAAGTATTCAAATTGATGGGTCGCCCATTCTTCAGCATTCTCCACCACTGCCAATTACTATGGTATTCTGTCGGGAACTGATCAAAAGCAGCATGTTGCGGATTAAGACAAATACCCAAGGTTCCGGGCGGATCGTAACCACGGAACATGGAGTAACACCAAAAATCACTTTGGAAAGCCCCGTCAATACTTGTAGGTATAGCCGCCGACATAGGCAGGATTAGCACCTTTCCCCCACGTTCAAGTTCTGCTTGTGCCTCTGAATTGAGAGAATAAAATACTTTGATGCCTTGGGGCACACTGGTGTCTACTTTTCTCGGATATACCCATATGGAATAACTGTTATGATAAGATGTTCCTGGTAACGACAAAGTGACAGTCAACTTACACGGAGCCTTGACCTCACTCAAGTCAAACTCTATGGAACCCACATCCGTACGTGCGCCACACGGCATTGTGGTTTGTGCCAAAGAACCGTGGGCTATCTGTGCGCCATCAGCATAGCTGACTGTCCACTCCGGCTTCAATGAAAGGTCGGCAGCCCCGAAATTGGCAATCACAGCACGGGATTTGAATGTTTCATCAGTCGTATAAGTAAAACTTTTATGGCGTAACAAAGGAACCACCTCACAACAGAACTCACGCCACTGCTCCGGTGTTATGATACCTTTTGAATCGAGATAAGAATCAAGCATTCCTACAAGAGCCGTTCCCTGCCCCGGATAATCCTGCAAGTCCAACAATTGAAAACCGCCAAAACGGTCAGTCCTAATCGCACTCTCTATATCCTCACGATAACAAAGCGCAGCCAACTGTCCAGAAGCACGGAAAAAATCTTCTGCACGATCGCCCATTCCTGCTTCTTCTAACCGTTGACGGTAAGTATCTAAATTATAAGCCCGCGTCACCCCCGTAAATTTCTCTATTTGGTTATAATTAGGGTAAACTTGATATTGCCCGGTTTCATGACTTACTATAGGCTTATCAAAACGGGTAATAGCCGATGAATAGTCATAATCCGTACCACATAAAATATTATTGACATGCCCTTCATTGTGGTTGGGATATGATGAACGTACCTCAAGTCCTTTGGTGTCATGATATACCCCTGCCCCATAAGTCCCTCCTGTCATTGTCGTAGTCCAAAAGTCATCACCCTGTGTAAACTGAGGAGCCCAAAGGAAATTATTAGCACCACCGGCATAGAGATGACGCGGATCATGGTCACGGAACTTCGAGATGATTTTGGACATTTCTTCGCGACTCCCGCTCATCTCATTCCCCAATTCAAACATGGTGAATGAAGGTTGGCTTCCCATTTCATCAAGCATGCGGAAACCTTCGGATACAAGATAACTGGTAGTATTATCATAAATCTCTGTTTTTTGTTCCACATCGCCCTGTATTATATCGACCTTTCCACCAACAGCTCCCCAATGCGGAAGTTCGGGCAACCAATAAATGCCGACTATATCGGCCGCCTCGAATGCAGCCAATGGCGGACACCATGTATGACAACGTACGTGATTGAGGCCATAATCTTTATATATTTTAAGAATACGTATCCACTCGTCAACGTCCATTGGCGGATATCCGGTATGAGGAAATACCGCCGCATCGTGCTTGCCCCGCATAAAAGCAGGCCTGCCGTTTATCACAAAGCCCTGGCTGTCGGAAGTTATTTCCCGCATTCCGAAATCCGTTTCCCGCACGGAACTGACATTCATCCCGTTTATAGTGGTAGTCAAAGTACTTTTCACCCGATAAAGCGTAGGAGAAAACTCATCCCATGTTTGCATCTTATCACCTAACGGGTAAACATATTCAAATACAGTATCATTGGATTCCATCACGACGGGTAACATCAACGTTTCAAATACGTGAGGCTTTTTGGTGTTCCAAGATTGCAGTTCCAACTGCATCCTGCCCTCCATCTTTTGCCCTTTCTTTTTTATATGAAAACGCAATCTAACATTACGGTCAGCCAAATTAGGATACGCCTGAACCTGCTCTAACCACACATCCCGTACTGCATGTATTTCCATACGCCCAAGTATACCGTTCCAATTGGTCTGCGTGCCATTACTCATTTGGTGACAGCCGGAAACTGGAGGATTCTCATCCGCCCCATTGGTAACACGCACTGTAATACGGTGAACACCCGGCACAGCCTGTTCCGTGAGCAAGAATTTCTGTGTCGTAATCAAAGAACTGTCACTACCCACATACTGACCGTCGAACCATACATCTGTCACTTTTGTGCGTTCAAGGCATAAAAACAAGCTACAGCCTTCCATCATGGCTGGGATGTCAACCGTACGTTGATACCACGCCGGCCCTTCGTAAGCATACAGACGCGTAAAACGTCCATCCTGTTTGGCCTCCGCACTCCCTTTATGCTGCTCATCTATTGTAGAGGGCAACATAATCTTATCGTTGAACGATGTCCTGTTATACCATTTTTCCTGTTTCCCTGCCCGCTGGTCATCCCTTTGGAACTGCCATTCACCCGAAAGTGAAATCACATTTTCGCGTGCTTCACTGTTAGCACGTGGCAATCGATTCTGCGCCATACCAGCCAGACATACGACCATACCGAGTGGCAATAGCCACCACTTACGATAATTGCTTTTCTTCATAATATTATATAAATTGTGACATGACATATAAATACGATTCAAAAGTATGGCAAAACTTTCATTTACAGTACAGTCCCTTGTTACAAAAACTTATGCAAAGGTTACACACTACAATAAAAAATCAAATGAACGGGATATTTTCTTGTGTGAAAACTATAATTTTGTGATATTAAACCAAAAAGGAATCGTATGCGCTATTTGTGGCAAATAATCGTTTTGTGGCTGTACCCGGTAATCACCGCAGCGCAGACTGGCTGGCTGTTTACAACTGACGGACAGCTATCAAGTAGCATGGTAAACCAAGTGTGGCGTGACAAACATGGAATGGTATGGATAGCTACAGAGGACGGTTTGAACAGGTATGACGGAACAAAATTCACAGTGTACCGCCATGCAACGGATGATTCCACCTCCATAGCCACAAATCAAGTACAAGGCGTGTATGAAGATAAAAAAGGACGTATGTATGTAACGACGAACCAAGGCATTCAACTTTACGACCACGCTACCGACCGTTTTTCACCTGTGGCACGATGGAGCGGAAACGGGAAACCCTTTATAAATAACACGTATGACGTAAAAACACTGCCTAATGGTGAAGTATGGGCATCAGGACACATGCTTGTACAGCTATCTATCTTTCATAATGAACTGAGGATAAATAAAGCACCGGCAAGTTTTGCCGACGTACATACCGGCCGCATGGCCCTTGACAACAAAGGAAGGCTGTGGGTTGTGGCAGCAGACAAAGGTGTGTACTGCCGCACAAACAAAGGGAAGGATCACTTCTATGCCAATCCGCTTCCCGACATGACACTTACCGACATTTGTGCCACGACTGACGGCCGCATTTACGCTTGCGACATCGTACAAGGCATACTGATGGCATACGATGAAAAAAAAGAATGTTTTTCAATCCTACTTCATACCGGCTTCCCACTAAAATCACTTTGCGAAACTGATGGAGGCCGTCTATTAATAGGAACAGACGGTTATGGGGTAAAATGGTTCGATTCACGATATGGAAATACATTGAACGACTATCCTATAGAATGCCAAAGTCTCAATCCCCGTTCGTTGAAAGTACATTCCATCTTCCGTGATTGCGAAAAGAACATTTGGTTGGCCATTTACCAAAAAGGAATAATGATGTTACCCAATAATGATAGCGGCTTTAAATATATCGGTTACAAATCAAACCTTCATAATGTCATAGGACAATCTTGCATCACTACTTTATGGGCAGACTCTGATGGCAGAATGTGGATTGGTACAGATGGAGACGGAATATACAGGATTGATTCAGGCATGAAGCAAGCTATCCATTACAAGCCACAGGAAAAAGGAATCCCACCCACAATATTACGCATATATCGTGACTCGCGGGGGCAACTATGGATAGGTTCATTCACACGAGGTATGGGGCGTTTCGACGAGAAATCGGGAAAATGTGTCTATATGCCCCTCATCACCCCAACCGGAAAAACAGAAACCCGTGTCTTCGATTTTGCAGAAGACGCACATGGCAGACTATGGATCGCCACAATGGGGTCTGGCTTATTTATGTTTAATCCCCAAACCGGCAAAGTGAACCGAGACACAACTATCAATAATGTACTAATGCCATGGATAGACTGCCTGCTTTATTGTTCAAGGGGCAAATTATATGTAGGGACTCACGATGGACTGCGCTTAGTAGAGTTACACCACGACAAGGTTACCGCAACAAGCTTGTCACACGGCTACATTGTATATTGCCTGCACGAAGGCACGGACGGGCAAATCTGGATAGGAACTTCGGAAGGCGTAATGGTTTTCAATCCTCAACTTAATACATTCAAGCAGATGACCGCACTGAAAGAAACAGGACTACACAGTTCGGTTTACGGTATCCGAAGCGCAAAAAATGGAGATCTGTGGATAAGCTCTAACTCCGGACTTTACCGTTACCGCCCACAACAGAACGCCATCACAAGCTTCTTTGCCAAAGACGGCCTGCAAGGAAACGAATTCAGCAAAAATGCATCGGCAACGGATTCAGAAGGCCGCCTATGGTTCGGTGGCACAAACGGAATAACAGTCTTTCATCCCCATGACATAACGGTTCCACATACAAACTGGCACGTGAGGATAAGCGACCTATACCTCTACGACCGCCCAGTAAGAGCCGGCATGATGTCTGGCAGCAAGGCAATAACCGACACAGCGACATGGTGCGCCTCACATTTTGAATTTGCCCACAATGACAATACTTTCACCATTGAACTGACAACCAAAGAACTGAACCGCCCCGAACGACTGACGTTTGCATATTCATTCGATTCAGATCCATGGATAACGTTACCCATAGGAACAAACCGACTAACGTTCAATAAGCTCAGCCCTGGTCGCCACACGCTGTGCCTAAAAGCCAATAACAGCGATATACGCAAAGTAGAAATCATAGTGCGAAAGGCATGGTGGAACACGGCATGGGCATGGATGGCATACATATTAATCGTACTGGTTATACTTATGACCATTGCTTATCAGGTATGGCTACGGATAAAGGCTCACCGAGCCATGATACGCCACAAGCATGGCGAAGAAATCAACGAGGCAAAATTGCAATTCTTTACCAACATTTCACATGAGATTCGTACTCCCATGTCACTCATCATCGCCCCTCTACGACAGTTGATGCTTGCCGACGACGACCCGTTACGTTTGTCACGTTACCATACTATATACCGCAATGCGGAACGAATAATGACCTTAGTGGGACAACTGATGGATATACGCAAATTAGATCACGGCAAGTTAAAACTACGCTTTGCACCTGTCAATCTGGCATCGCTCATTGCCGATGTATGCGAATCTTTTAAAGAATTAGCCTCTGGCAAAAACATCTGCCTCACTTTCTCATCCTGCACCAACGAAACCATAGCATACGTTGACGAAGAACATTTTGACAAAATAGTGGTAAACCTCATAAGCAATGCCTTGAAATATACACCACACGGAGGATACGTGAAAGTAACATTACGATGCCTTGACAATCATTATGAAATTGCGGTAGACGACAACGGAGCAGGCATTGCACCTGAAGAACGCGACCGCATCTTCGACCGTTTTTATCAGATTCAAAACGACAACCCAACCATGGTAACAGGTAGCGGCGTAGGACTTCATCTGGTACGACAACTTGTCATCTTGCACCATGGCAGCATAACCGTGGAAGGACACTCCGACGGCACTTCCGGCAGCCGCTTCACTGTGAGCATCCCGAAAGGAACAAACCATCTAAGAAAAGAAGAAATTGTAGCAACAGAAGTGAAACCTAAACGCGAAGTAGCATATGCGCCCCTCCCCCAAATACAGGAAATAAAGAAAGACAAGCCAAGGGTACGCCAT
>CABSGW010000019.1 GCA_902477365.1 uncultured Prevotellaceae bacterium | reverse complement strand
ATGTAGTGCTATGGACGGCGATGCACATTTGGCTGTCGCAGATGATCCGGCGGACCAAACGGTTGAAACAACGCTTGCAGGAAGCAAATCAGGACGCGTAATAAGGAATTAGAAAATGAGGTTGTGCCAACACAATCTCATTTTTTTACGAGACATCTCTTTTTTTATTATAACTTTGCTATATTGGGCGAGATTGAATGTTACATATATTTAATGTTTTTATATAGTGATTGTGTATGGTGCATAAATTAATAGGAGGAGAGAAGAAAAAAGTAAAAGAAGGATTGAAGTATCACATAAGCGAAGACGTTGATGATCTTTTTAATATACATAACTTTTTATCTCATGTAACTTTGACTGAAATTCTGAACAAAATTGAACATTTTCAAAAGATTGATTGGAAAACAATTTCTGATAATGATTTGATGCACGAAATATTGAATGTAATTTCTGTTAAAGTAAATGGTATAAATCGAGCTATGCTGATACCTAGATTCGGTAAATATCCTTCAGGTACTCGTTTCTATAGAGTTAGAAAAATAAATGATGAAGATTTTAGAATACCATGTGATACGATAAAAAAAGAACAAGATGTATGGAATCCACCAGTGGAGTGTGTAACTCGGCCAGGCAGGTTGAATAAGGTAAATGAATCTTTATTGTATACATCTCCCGGCACACCTTTGGTACCTATTAAGGAAATGAATATAAGTGAATCTGAAAAATTCGGATTAATAGTCTATGAATCTGTTCAGCCAATTAAAGTTGTATTAATAGGCCTTTGGGAAGATTTTCCGGATTTATCAGAGGAAGAAAACTTAAAAATGAGGTTGTATAATCATTTTTTTTATACTGAATTTACTAAAGATGTCGGTTTGGGTACAGAATATTTATATAGGGTATCTGAGAGAATAACAAAAGATTATTTTGACCTGCCACCTAGAGATTGCCAAGATGCTTGGTGTTATCCTTCTATTGCTTCGAAACAAAATTTGAACGTGTGTTTTCGGCCTGAAATAGCTAGAGATGTATTGAAATTTGTTGGAGTTCAATTTGCTCAGTTGGAAAAGACAGACCATGGCTATTTTATTAAATGTAATTATATAGGTTCTGGTTTTGATAGTAATCAAAATTTGCTCTATTATTCAGTTTTGTCTGATATATGTAGAGAGATATTTCCTGAATTTCAATTGAGTCAAAAGATCTGATTATTCTATGTGTTTCCGAAAAAGTCCCTGTTTTTACTAGACACCGCTTTTTATTTATAGATCTTGCAATACGGAGTTAGCTGAATGCTTACAGAAAAGACCTGATTCGCCGTTCTTTTACCGTGTCCTTCTCCCGGCTTCTTGACGATGTTGAGTGGTTTGATTTAAAAAGGATGGTGGAGAAAGTGTCATAAGACATTAAAAATATTCCTGCAACCATACATGGAGATACATGATGATTGCAGGAATATGAATGGAAAGATTCAGATGAACTTATTTCATCGTAATTTTCAATACCGTGCCTCCGTATGCAGGTAGGGTGGTATGAAGCAATTTGTCAGGTGTCAGTTCGATTGTTGTGGTTTCACTGCTTAATAGGTCGATGGCAGTATAAGTGCCTTCTTTCAGGTTTAGACAATCAAACGCATGTTGGGGAATGGAGATACCGACGTGTTGCTCTTCGGCACAGAAGTTGGCCGTGACAAGTAAGCAATCTTTTCCGGCTTTACGAATGAACGTATATTGCCGTTCGGAATTGAATTGGTGATTGTCGTAGTTGGCATACATCAGATCGAAAAAGACCCCTTCGCGGATAGCTTTCTCTTTGTTGCACATTTTGAGGACGGTTTGATAAAAGGTGCGTAATGCACATTCCGATGCTTCAGATGTACCCGTTAACCAACGGCGCAGGGACGGTACGCTCCAGTAATCAAAGATGGTGGTTCGGCCGTCGCACCCACTGAAACCTTCGGCATCCATACCGCGTTCGCCAACTTCCTGTCCGGCATAGAGCATCACAGGGTTGGTATACATACAGGCGCTGACTAAAAATGCGGCCTTACCGGCCAACGGATTACCTGCAAAGAAATCGGAGGCAATGCGCTGTTCATCGTGATTTTCGAGGAAATTCAACATTTTATCCCGAATATCATCCACGCTTTGCCAACAGCCGGTGATGGTACTGGCCGGCGCATGACCGCATGCTACGGAACGGAGTGTATCGTATAAACCAACTTTGTCGTACAGATAATCAAAATGTCCGTCATGAATGTAATGTCTGTATTGGCTTGGGTTGTATACTTCAGCTATAAATAATAAGTTGGGATTGTTGCTTTTCAGTTGTGGAATGACCCAACTCCAGAAAGCACAGGGTACCATTTCGGCCATGTCGCAACGGAAAGCGTCTACTCCCTTTTGTACCCAAAAGAGTAAAATATGATACATCTTTTTCCACGTATCGGGAATGGGGTCGAAGTGGCACGTGCCTCCTCCGCAATAGTCTACGCCGTAATTCAGTTTGATGGTTTCGTACCAGTCGTTACAACTGGGCCATGCATCGAAATGGTCGTTGCCGGTGGCTTTAGCCGGTTGTTCTGTATAATGGTCGGATACTTCAGTTCCGGTTTGTGGAACGTGCAACGATTCGTTGGGGATGTAGTAAAAATTATTCTGCGGATCGAACGCGTGGGACGTTTGGTCGTTTTTCCCTAGATCGACAGCCCCTTTGGGCTTGGCATCGGAATGATATTGTCGCGCAACATGGTTGGGAACAAAGTCGATAATGACTTTAAGTCCGGCTTTATGTGTACGTGTTAGCAAGGATTCAAACTCTTCCATTCGCCGTTCCGGCTTGGTAGAAAGATCAGGGTCGATGTCGTAGTAATCTTTAATGGCATAGGGAGAACCTGCTTTTCCTTTTACGATGGCCGGATGGTCTGGGGTGATGCCGCAAGCACTATAGTCGGTTTGTGTAGCATGTTCAAGCAGTCCGGTGTACCAAATGTAGTTTGCACCGAGTTGTTTGATTTCTTTTAAACGCTTGGTGGTGAAATCGGCCATTTTTCCGCAACCGTTTTCGCTTAATGTACCATGGGGAGTACAGGCCGGATTCAGATTACCGAACAGGCGGGGGAGTACTTGATAGATGATGATTTTTTGCTTCATTGGATGATAGGATAGGTGACGTTGCTTTATAAATTGAAATTTGCCGTTCCAAGCCTTACGAACGGGCATGAAACGGCAAAATAAAAGAATGTTAGGTAACTTCCGGATTAAGCTTCGCCAATACTGTGAGCTTTAACGGCATCGTTCCCTTTACAGATTTTAGCGATCATGCCTTGTAACGTTTTGCCAGGGCCACATTCCATAAAGTCGGTGGCGCCGTCTGCAACCATAGAGGTTACTTCGTCGGTCCAGCGTACAGAGGCCGTTAGCTGTGCAATGAGGTTTTGTTTGATTTCATCGGCATCGGTGTGTGCCTTTCCGTCTACGTTCTGGTAAACCGGACATTTCGGCGTATGGAATGCGGTGGATTGGATAGCTTGTTCCAGTTCCTCTTTAGCAGGTTGCATGAGCGGAGAGTGGAACGCACCGCCTACTTTGAGCACCAATGCGCGTTTGGCTCCTGCGGCTTTCAGTTTTTCGCAAGCTTCATTGACAGCATCAATGTTACCGCTGATAACCAACTGTCCCGGACAGTTGTAATTGGCCGGAACTACCACATTACCCGGTTTGCTTACTTCCTGGCAGATGGCTTCAACGGTCTCATCGGGTAACGCTATGACAGCAGCCATGGTAGATGGTGCAGCTTCACAGGCCTTTTGCATTGCCATGGCACGGGCGTAAACTAACTTGAGTCCATCTTCGAAGCTGATAGCGCCAGCTGCCACTAGGGCGGAAAATTCGCCTAAAGAATGGCCTGCAACCATCTGAGGTTGGAATGCATCACCCATGCAAAGCGCACTGATGACAGAATGAAGGAAAACGGCGGGTTGAGTTACTTTGGTTTGTTTGAGTTCATCATCCGTACCTTCGAACATAATGTCCGTAATGCGGTATCCCAGAATGTCGTTTGCTTTTTCGAAGAGTTCTTTAGCCAATGGATAGTTTTCGTAGAGGTCTTTGCCCATTCCTACAAATTGGGCACCCTGACCCGGAAATACAAATGCGTTCATGTTATACTATTATCAATGTTATTTATTAATTACACACAAAACTTAGTGGGGCAAAAATAGCCATTTTTATTTGATAATTTGTGGTTGAGGTGCAAAAAAGTGGTTTAGAGGCCCTTCTCCCTGCCCCAGTATGAGGTCTTTGGCGCTTAAAAGCGCTTCGGTCAGATAGGTCTTGGCCTGGCTGATGGCATCGGGCAAGGAAAAGCCTAGTCCGACGTAAGCCGCTATGGCCGATGAAAGCGTACAGCCGGTGCCATGCGTGTTGGATGATTCGATGCGAGAAGCTGTGAACACCTGGTGTCCTTTAGCAGAAAGGAGAATGTCGGTGGAATCTTTGGTTCCCGTGTGATGTCCGCCCTTAATCAGGACGTGTTGACATCCGGTTTCCAGTAACAGTGTACCCGCATCCAAAACCTCTTGAAAAGAAGTAGTTGAAGTGGTGGAAGTGAGAAGTTGGGTTTCGGGTAAGTTTGGCGTGATCAGCGAACATAGAGGGAATAGGTGCTTCTTTAGATAGTCTATGCTTTCTTCCTCAATGAGACGATGCCCGCTGGTAGAGGCGATAATGGGGTCAAGCACCACAAAAGGGGGGCGGTAGTGATGCAGTATATCGACAATAACTTGGATAATGGCCGTGTTTACCGTCATCCCAATTTTGACAGCATGGATTGGGATATCCTCGAAAAGGGCTTTGAGCTGTGCTTTGACCAGTGTGGCATCGAGGGCGTGGACGGCTTGTACCCCCCGCGTGTTTTGTATGGTAATGGCTGTGGGAACAGTCAGTCCGTACACACCGAGGGCAGAAAAGGTCTTTAAATCGGCCTGAATGCCTGCTCCGCATGAAGGGTCGGAGCCGGCTATGCTAAGGCAGGGAATAAAGTGATTCATGATTGGGCTTTCTTTTCCTTGAGTTGTTCTTCCATACGCAACATTTCGTCCCGATAGAGTGCTGCTTGGGTGAAGTCGAGTTTACGGGCAGCTTCCTGCATGAGTTTGCGGGTTCGTTCGATACTTTTTTCCAATTGGGGAACAGACATGTAAGCAACAATGGGGTCGGCAACATTGTATAAGGGTGTTTGTTCCGTATCGAGCTGGTAGGATGTTTGTTTTCCGTTTAGTTGGATCAGTTGGTTTTGGCCGATTGATTTTTTGATCTGTTGGGGGGTGATGTGATGTTCTTCGTTATATTTCAGCTGGACTTCCCGTCGACGATTGGTTTCGTCAATGGTTTTTCGCATGCTGTCTGTGATACGGTCGGCATACATAATGACTTTGCCGTGAATGTTACGGGCGGCTCTTCCGGCTGTTTGCGTAAGCGAACGGTGGGAACGGAGGAAGCCCTCTTTGTCGGCATCGAGTATGGCTACGAGTGAGACCTCGGGTAGGTCAAGACCTTCCCGCAACAAATTGACACCCACCAAAACGTCGTGGATTCCGGCACGTAATTCTTCCATAATACGAACCCGGTCCAACGTATCGACATCGCTATGAATATAGCTGGTGTTGATTCCGTTGTTCAGCAGGTATTCGGTGAGTTCTTCAGCCATTCGTTTGGTCAGTGTCGTAACCAAAACCCGTTCTCCCTTCTCTTTTCGTTGGCGTATTTCTTCGATAAGGTCGTCAATCTGATTCATACTTGGCCGCACATCGATGATAGGATCTAGCAGTCCGGTAGGACGGATAAGTTGTTCGACGATAATACCTTCGCTTTGTTGCAGCTCATAGTCGGCAGGAGTGGCGCTGACGTAAATAACCTGTTTGGCCAGTGTCTGGAATTCTTCAAATTTGAGTGGACGGTTGTCAAGTGCTGCCGGTAAACGGAAACCATATTCGACAAGGGCGGTTTTGCGGGAACGGTCTCCCCCGTACATGGCGCTGATTTGCGGTACACTGACATGGCTTTCATCAATGACAATCAGATAGTCTTCAGGGAAAAAATCGAGCAGACAATAGGGGCGTGTACCCGCTTCGCGACCATCGAAATAGCGGGAGTAGTTCTCAATGCCACTACAATGACCTAATTCCCGAATCATTTCCATGTCGTATGTCACACGTTCGTAAAGGCGTTTGGCTTCGAGAGGTTTTCCAAGTTCTTCTAATTGCCGAACACGGGCGGTTAAATCATCCTCAATTTGATGGATGGCAGCAATGGTGGCTTCCTTTGTCGTCAGGAATAAGTTGGCCGGATAGATTTTGTACTCTTCGAAATTGGCAATGCGTGTGCCGTTTAGGGCATCAATTTCTTCAATCGAGTCTATTTCATTATCCCAAAAGGAAATACGCAGTACATCGTCCGCATAGGCCAGATATACATCGACCGTATCGCCCTTGACGCGGAAGTTTCCGGCTTTCGGATCCAAGTCGTTGCGCACGTAAAGGCTATCGACAAGTTTGCGTAATAAAACATTCCGGTCTATGAGTTGTCCCCGTTTCAGCGAAATGACATTTTCATAAAAAGCGCTGGGGTTACCCATACCGTAGATGCAGGATACAGATGAAATGACAATGACATCGTTCCGGCCTGATAACAAGGCGGAAGTGGCGGCTAAACGTAATTTGTCGATTTCTTCGTTAATAGCCAAGTCCTTTTCTATATACGTGTCGGATGAGGGAAGGTAGGCTTCGGGTTGGTAATAGTCGTAATAAGAGACGTAATACTCAACGGCATTATGGGGGAAAAAATGCTTGAATTCGCTGTATAGTTGTGCTGCCAGCGTTTTGTTATGGCTAAGGACCAGCGTGGGTTTGTTCGCATTTTTAATCACATTGGCGATTGTAAATGTCTTACCCGAACCGGTAACTCCTACAAGGGTTTGTGCGGGTACACCGTTTTGTATGCCTTGGGACAGCTGTTCGATGGCTTGCGGTTGATCACCCGTAGGCGCATAATCAGATATGAGTTCAAAAGTTTGCATCGCTGCAAAGTTACTATTCTTTGATGGATTTAGCTGCCTGTTAGTTATATATAACAAATAAAAAAAAGGGATTCGTTGGTTAATTCGTCCCTATTTTCTACCTTTGCAGTCTAATTTGGAATAATGAAAAGAAATAGCTTACTCTTATTCGGGTTCTCACTACTCTTATTTTCATCATGCGGCGATTATAATCGTGTATTTAAAAGTGCGGATTATGAGTATAAATATGAGGCGGCCAAACAATATTATGTGGATCAACAATACGGTAAGGCTATAGTCTTATTGCAAGACGTCATAACGGCAATGAAAGGAACAGACAAAGGCGAGGAGTCTTTGTTTTTGTTGGGCATGAGTGCTTATGGATCACGTGACTATACATCTGCTGCTTCGTTTTTCCGGAAATATTATCAGAGTTATCCGAAAGGTGTTTATACACAAGAGGCGCGTTTTTACTGTGGAAAAGCGTTATACATGAGTACTCCTGAGCCTAAGTTGGATCAGACTGCTACTTTTGAGGCGGTGACGGAGTTGCAGAATTTTTTGGAAATTTATCCCGGAACATATATGAGGGAAGCTGCCCAGACTTTAATATTTTCCTTACAGGACAAACTGGTTGAAAAGGAATATCTGGCAGCAAAAATGTATTATGACTTAGGTAGTTATTGGGGAAATTGCACCTTTGGTGGTAGTAATTATCAGGCTTGTGTGATTACGGCAGAGAATGCACTTCGCGATTTTCCTTATATGAGCCGTCGTGAAGAGTTTGCCATTTTAATTTTGCGTGCAAAGTATGAATTGGCAGTTCAGAGCATAGAGTCTAAAAAAGAAGAGCGTTACAACAATGCCATTGACGAATATTATGGTTTCATGAATGAGTTTCCTGATTCGAAGTATGCCAAGGAAGCATTGGGGATGTTCAACAAAGCAAAGAAAGTAGTAAAAGAATAACAATCAACATAAAATTATGGATTACAAAAAAACAAATGCTCCGACAAACACGGTTACTCATAATTTAATGGACTTCAGTAAGGGTACTGATAATATTTATGAAAGTGTCGTGATTATGGGAAAACGGGCAAATCAAATTTCAGTAGAAATAAAGCAGGATTTGTCAAGAAAATTGCAAGAGTTTGCGTCGTTTAACGATAATTTGGAAGAGATGTTTGAAAACCGCGAGCAAATCGAAATTTCGCGTTATTACGAAAAACTGCCCAAGCCGACGTTGATTGCAGCACAGGAGTTTGAAGATGATAAAATCTATTATCGCAATCCATTGAAGGAAAAAGAGAATCTTTAAGCGTACTATTTTATTGGGTTGGTATGATTCAGCGAATTCAAAGTATTTATCTTTTTATAGCAGGCGTATGTATGCTGGTCGCTTTGTTTGTGCCGGTGGTGTCTGTTTTGGATAAAGGAATGCCGGTAGAACTCGTTTATAATGGTTGGAGTGAAAGTGGTGATATGATTTCTTTTCGGCCTTTGTTTTTGGTGTTCTTCGTTGTTTTGACGGCTCTTTTCTCTCTGTACGCAATCATGTTGTATCGGAAGCGCCTGGTGCAGATCAAACTTTGCCGATTGAGCATGTTGCTGATTGTCGGCTATTATATAGCATTGGGGAGTTTGTATTTTTATTATCTGAATGCCGTGGAAGGAATGCTTCGATTTTCATGGAGTGTTTGTCTTCCGTTTGTGGCTTTAGTCTTCTGCTATTTGGCTCAGAAAGCAATTGCGAAAGATGAACAGATGGTACGAGCTGCGGATCGATTAAGATAAGGTGGAATAAAACGTTGATGATATGTCGCTAAATAAGGTTATGTTAATAGGTAACGTAGGACGTGATCCTGAAGTGCGTTATATAGATAATGGGGTAGCTGTGGCAACTTTTACATTAGCAACAACAGAGCGTGGCTATGTGTTGCAGAATGGGACACAGGTGCCGGACCGGACAGAGTGGCATAACATTGTGATGTGGAGAGGATTGGCGCAGACAGCCGAAAAATATGTACATAAAGGGGATAAGTTATACATAGAGGGGGCAATAAGAACTAGGTCATATGATGACAAACATGGCGGTAAACGTTATGTCACGGAAATTATGGCAGAGAAAATGGAAATGTTTTTGCCTCGGAATAATAATGAACCAACTGCCGTAAGTGGTGAGTGAGGGTTTATCCTTTTGGCTAGTTCGCTTGATTATTAGAGACTGTTTATTATCATAGGGTGGCAAAGTATAAATAATGCTTTGCCACTGTTTTTAAATGTAGGATTATGCCGTTATATCATTGCTATGAATGGGAGAACACAAAGATTGCTGTTTGGCAGTTGACGGAGAATTTAGAGGAGTTGATAGATGCGCATCCGGATGGGAAAAGGCTATATGAGGAGGCTTGTATCCGTTTTACGGTAATTAGTCGTCGCCGTGAGTGGATGGCTGTCCGTGTGTTGTTAGCTCAAATAATGGGAGAGAATGTGCATATTGGTTATCTAGAAACAGGACGTCCTTTTTTGGTGAATTCTCCCTGTAAGATCAGTATTTCACATACCGAGGGTTTTGTTGTAATTGCATGGTCCTTAAATAACAGGATGGGTGTGGATATTGAGTGTGATTACAAGCGTGTATCCCGTGTGGCAGAGCGTGTCTTTTCGAAAGAAGAACTTAAAGGTTGCAAAGACGAGAGTGATATGACCGTTTTGTGGAGCGTCAAGGAGGCTGTTTATAAATTGTGTGACGTTTCTGGATTGCATTTTCGACGTGATATGGTTGTTTCTTTGGGTACGGTTTTCAGGAAGGAAAATATATGGTCTGCTGATTGTTTGATAGAAGGGGGAAAAAGGCATTATAGGGGTTGTTATTGGAAAAATGTGGATTTTGTAATGACTCTTGTCAATGAGGATTGTTAGATTAAAAGTGCCTGCTTTTATTCAAGAAAAAAGGAAAATGAAGGATTGTGGAAAGCGTAATTAGAAGATAGTGAGGGCAGAATCTGTTTAGAGAATTTTATTGAAAAAAGTTTTTCTAAAAAGCCATTTCTCGATTCCCCGAAAAAGCTTATCTTTGCACTATGAATGAATTGACTCAGCACATAGAACGACTATTGGTAACGAATGATTGTGTAATTGTTCCGGGACTGGGAGGATTTGTAACTCAATATGTTACAGCGAGACGTGTGGATGATGAAAATTTATTTTTGCCTCCTTATCGTACTGTAGGCTTTAATGCGCAGTTGACGATGAACGATGGTTTGTTGGTTCAGGCTTTTATGCAGAGTTATGATACAAGCTATCCGGAAACGGTTCGTTTGGTAGAGGATAAGGTTGCGGAAGTGAAGCACTGCTTGCATACCGAAGGTGTTTATGAATTGGAGGGGATAGGAGTTCTTAAATTGAAGTTGGACGGATGCTATGATTTTGTACCTTGTGAGGCTGGGGTGCTTTCACCGGAACATTATGGCCTGTCATCGTTCACAATGTCCGAAATACAGGTGGTGGAAAAAGCGACAGCCGCTTTTAAAACACCAACATGGCAGTTTCTTTCAGTTTCGGGTTCTCGTAAGAAAACAGAACCTAAGAGTAAGAAGAATGATTATGTGCTACACGTCAATCGGAATGTAGTGAATTATACAGTAGCTGCAGTGGCGGCAGTCGTTTTTTATTGTTTTTTCTCTTTGCCATTGGGAAATCCGACTATTTCGTCTACCAATGAGGCTTCTATTTCAAGTGGAATGGTTTTTGGATTATCCACATTAGCATCTTCTTCGGATATTTCGCAGAAGGAGGTAACTCCAGTGCATAGCAGCAACGAGAATAATGAGGTTACTGATGTTGAAAGTGCTGACAAGGAACAAGAGCAGCCTGAGTCTATAAAAAAGGAGTCTAAAGGAGCATATACGATTGTGCTGGCTAGTGCTGTTGCACAGAAAAGTGCGGAGGCATATGTGAATGATTTGCATAAATCTGGTTTGAAAGATGCCCGGATTTATACGAATAAATCAATGGTTCGTGTTGTATATGCCAATTATTTGACAGAAGTAGAGGCACATGATGCATTACGTTTGTTGCGTAAACAAAATGTGGACTTCTCAGATGCATGGGTAATGCGCTTACCTGTTTAATAAATAAGAAGATGAAGCGTATAAGGTGTCCCAAATGTGATTCATATATCACCTTTGATGATAAGAGATATGTTCCGGGGCAAACCTTGGTGTTTGAATGTCCTGCATGTAAAAAACAATTTAAAATTCGTATAAAGGGTTCTGCTGAAGCGCTAGATAGTGGTGAAGAGAAGCAACCTGTGGGAATGTTGATTGTCGTTGAAAATGTTTTTCATTTTAGACAGGAAATTCCTTTGTATGAGGGTGAGAATAAAATAGGGCGTTATGTGAAAGGTAATTCCATCAATGCAGCCATTGAAACCGTAGATCCTAGCATAGATACCTTTCATTGTGTAATAGATGTGAAACGGTCACGAATGGGAAACTTAAAGTTTCTGTTACGTGATGCACCTAGTAATACGGGTACATTCTATATGAATGAACTGTTGCGTGATACAGATCGTGTGAGTCTTGAAGATGGTGCAATTATTACGATTGGTGCTACTACTCTTATTCTACAAACTAATTTGGAAAAAGACTAGGGGATGATGAGAGTTGTTGGATTTTTTCTGTTTCTTTGTTTATGCGTTGGCATGAAAGCACAAACAACTCTCAAAGGAAATTTCGTAGATTGGAAAAATAAGATTCATTTAAAACTTGATTTGGAACATGAGTCGGTTCTTGTGCCTGGCATGGAGTTTTTAGGAATGACAAATGGCTATATGAATGGTGATATATATGGTGTTTGGATGGTTACATCAAGCAAAGTAATTGACCAACAATTTGTCGTAAAATTTACAAATGATTTCGGCTCAGAATCTCAGGTAGTTCATTTCACTTTAAAAAATGACAGTACGCTCTTGTATGAAGCACAAGAACCTACTGTCATTAAAAAAGCGGTAAAACGTAAATTGTATAAGATACCTTCTAAACTGACATTTATCCGTCAGAAATAGAGATTATTCATCTCTGCTTCCTCCTAAATAAATCATTACGTAGTATACCAATGTTGCAAGTGAACCAATTGCAGCCACAACATACGTATAAGCTGCAGATTTAAGGGCATCTACGGCCATTGTATGGTCACTAGTCGTTGTGATACGGGCTTCGTTCAGCCAAATACATGCTCTTTTGCTTGCATCAATTTCTACAGGCAGAGTGATGAAACTGAAAACAGTTATGGCAAAGTAGAGGATGATTCCGAATAAAAGTAGTCCGGGAAAAGTGTTGATAAGCAAAATACCTCCCAAAATGACCCATTGTACCCAGGTAGAAGCAAATGATACGATAGGAACAAGTTTCGATCGTAATTCCAAAGGAGCGTATGCTCTTGCATGCTGGATGGCATGTCCGCATTCGTGAGCTGCAACAGCTGCTGCGGCAATACTATTACTATTATATACGCTTTCGCTTAAGTTTACTGTCTTATTTTGTGGATTGTAATGATCGGTGAGATGACCTGGTATGGATGTAACTTGAACATCGTAAATGCCATTGTCCCGTAACATTTTTTCTGCTACCTCTTTCCCAGTTATTCCACCTTGCGTCGGAATCCGAGCATATTTTTTAAATTTGTTCTGAAGGTTTGCCTGTACCAAATAGCTTATTAGTGCAAACCCAATAAAAATGATCCAATACATAGTTATATCTGTTTATGTGTGATAGTTTGTAACTAACAATTACCATGCCAATATTTTAGATATTGCACTTAATAAAAATAAAAGACGTCAAGAAGTTTAATCCTTGACGCCTTGTGTTAGTTTCTATAAAACATATAGAATTAATAGTTTTCAGCTTTGATTTCAAAATAGCTTTGAGGATGTGCACATACAGGGCAAAGTTCAGGAGATTTTTTACCAACGTGTACATGACCGCAATTTGAACATTGCCAGATGCAATCGCCCTCTCTTGAGAATACGATTCCATCCTTAATGTTGTGCAATAGCTTGAGATAGCGCTCTTCATGATCCTTTTCGATAGCTGCTACCATTTCAAATAGTTTGGCAATGTGATCAAATCCTTCTTCTTTTGCTTCTTTGGCAAAAGTAGCATACATATCGGTCCATTCATAGTTTTCACCAGCTGCTGCATCGGCTAAATTAGTCAAAGTGTCAGCAACTTCTCCACCATGTAGCAATTTAAACCAGATTTTGGCATGTTCTTTTTCATTGTTTGCTGTTTCTTCAAACAATTTAGCGATTTGTACATAACCTTCTTTCTTGGCTTTACTTGCGTAATAAGTGTATTTGTTACGTGCCTGTGATTCTCCAGCAAATGCTGTCATCAAATTCTGTTCTGTTTTTGTTCCTTTAATATTTTCCTTCATACTTACAAATGTTAGAAATCCATATAGCAAAGATACATATAAATCAAATTACAGCATAAGGATTTGTCTATTTTTGACTAATATTTAAAATGTTTCTTCAATGCTTTGTTGATGATATTATATGTTCAAATAAAAAAGAAGCTGAATACCAATCTTTTAGATTATTAGTATTCAGCTTCTTTTTTTATTGTCGGGGTAGCGGGATTCGAACCCACGACCCCCTGCTCCCAAAGCAGGTGCGCTAACCGGACTGCGCTACACCCCGTATTGTTTAAATGCGGTGCAAAGATAGGGATTATTTTTTAATTGGCAAACTTTTTCGGAAAGTTCTTTTAGTCAAAACGTATAGCTTTGGCTGGTTGTATCCGTGATATAAGAAAACTGGGTACGATCAGTGCAAGTAGGGATAATAGTAACGTAGAAACATTCAATAGAATAATAAGACCCACATTGAATAATACGGGGACGGCATCTACGTAGTATGTCTCAGGGTTGAGTTGCATCACTCCCCACTGGCCTTGAATAAAAACCAACCCGATTCCAAGTATGTTTCCCCATAGCAGTCCACGCCCAATAATGAAACTTGCATAGTGTAAAAAGATAGATCTGATCGTGGTGTTGGTTGCCCCCATAGCCTTTAGCATTCCAATTGTTGTAGTGCGTTCAAGGATAAGGATTAATAATCCACTGACCATCGTAAAGCTGGCAACGGCAATCATTAAGATTAAAATAACCCAGACATTTAAGTCCAGCAGCTTTAACCATTCAAAGACTTGAGGGTATAACTCTTCAATTGTAAAAGTGGCATATGTATTACCATTTTTATCTTCGATAGCACCTATTTGCTTGTTTATCTGCGTAGCTGTTGCTATAATGTCATCATAGTTTTTTGTGTAAATTTCGGCTCCGCTACATTCTTCTAATTTCCATTTGTTTAATTGATTGACAGTCTGTAAATCAGTGATGATTATGTTCTTGTCAAATTGCGCCATATTGGTACGGTAGATACCTGACACATGAAACCGCCGAATCTTCATGCTTTGTTCAAAAAAATAAGCATAAATGCGATCACCAACTTTAAGATTTAAATCGTCTGCCATCATTTGGCTAATGAGTATCTGATTAGACGATTTTTGATTTAAAATAGGGATGCTTCCGGCTACTAGATGATTATGGAGAAACGTTGTGTCATAATTCTGTTCAACCCCTTTTAGCATCATTCCCAGAAAGGCCGAATCAGTTTTTAGCATTCCTGTTTTATAAGAGAAGCGTTGTATATGACTGATATTGGAAATAGAATAGAGAGTGCTTAGAAGAGCGGAGTCGATAACAACCGAATGGCTTTCTGGAGTACTTAATGCGTTTATATTGAGTACTTCTATATGAGCTCCCATTCCCAATACTTTAGAACGGATTTCCTGTTTAAAACCCAATACAACAGAGACAGCTATAATCATGACCGCTAGACCAACAGCCACTCCCATTGTTGCTATACGCATTGCCGGCAGAGATACTTGCTTTTTATCTCCTTTATAACTGTATAGCTTTTTGGCAAAGAAAAAAGAAAAATTCATTACTCTATTCTTCCCGGATATGCTTCAAGAGCTTTACGTAATACGTATAAGGCTTTTTCCAAATCTTCTTTTTTAAGTACGTAAGCAATACGGACTTGGTTTATTCCGGCTCCCGGAGTTGTGTAGAAACCTGCAGCAGGAGCCATCATGACCGTTTCACCTTCGTAGTTAAAATCAGACAGACACCATGCACAGAATTTCTCGGCATCATCAACCGGCAGCTTTGCAACTGTATAGAAAGCACCCATAGGTATAGGAGAGTACACACCGGGAATACGGTTTAATCCGTCAATTAGGCATTTACGTCGTTCTACGTATTCGTCATATATTTCCAAGCTGTATTCTGTACTTGCTTCCAGTGAGGCTTCTGCTGCGATCTGTCCTATGAGTGGTGGGCTGAGGCGTGCTTGACAAAATTTCATTACAGCTTGTTTAACCTCTTTGTTTTTGGTAATTAAAGCGCCAACTCTAATACCACATTCACTGTACCGTTTTGAAACCGAGTCAATCAGCACTACATTGTTTTGAATGCCTTCTAAATGGCATGCAGAAATATAAGGTGATCCTGTATAAATGAATTCGCGATAAACTTCGTCAGAAAAGAGATATAGATCATATTTTTTAACGAGATCCCGAATTTGGTTCATTTCACGGCGCGTATATAAATAACCTGTTGGATTATTCGGATTACAAATTAATATTGCTCTGGTGCGCTCGTTTATCAGTTCTTCAAATTTTTCAACTTTAGGCAATGAAAAGCCTTCTTCAATAGTTGTTGTAATGGTACGTATCACGGCACCAGCTGATATGGCAAAAGCCATGTAATTGGCGTAAGCCGGTTCCGGAACGATAATTTCATCGCCGGGATTCAGACATGCCATGAATGAGAATAATACAGCTTCTGATCCTCCGCTTGTAATGATAATATCATCAGGAGTAAGCATAATGTTGTATTTGGCATAATAGTCAACCAACTTAGTGCGGTAACTTAAAAATCCCTGACTAGGACTGTATTCAAGTACCGTACGGTCTATCTGACGGATAGCATCCAGTGCCTCCTGCGGAGTTGGAAGATCAGGTTGACCAATGTTAAGGTGATATACATGAATACCCTTGCTTTTTGCTTTTGCTGCAAGTGGTGCTAATTTGCGAATCGGAGATTCAGGCATATCTGTTCCCCGTTGAGATATTTTTGGCATGTCGTCTTTATTACAAATGTAATAGCGCAAAGATACCGATTTTTGTTGAAACCTAAATTCTTTTTACTTGAAAAGATAAGCATAGAGTCGAAAAACGGAGCAATATATGTTACATATTACTCCGTTTTTATAAGTAAGAGGGTGTGGGCTTGTTTACTAACTTAGTTTGTGAATAACAAGTCCACTGCGCAATTTCGGTTCAAACCAGGTTGCTTTGGGGGGCATTATTTTACCACTGTCCGCTATGTTCATGATTTGTTGCATGCTAACAGGGTATAGAACTAAAGCCATTTTCATTTCTCCCGAATCTACGCGTTGTTTTAATTCGTCTAGTCCGCGTAATCCGCCAACAAAGTCAATTCGTGTGTCAGAACGTAAATCTTTGATACCTAGTATATCGTCTAAAATAAGTCGAGAAGAAATGTCTACGTCTAGTACGCCAATCGGATCATTTGCGTCATACGTGTTTTCTTTGGCAGTGAGGCTGTACCAGTATCCATCAATGTAGAGTGAAAATTCATGAATCTGTTGGGGCTTGTAGTTTTCTGCACCTTTTTTCTCTACGATGAAATTCTTTGCAATAGCATTTAAAAATTCTTCTGTTGTGAGTCCGTTTAAGTCTTTTACTACGCGGTTATAGTCCAGTATAGTCAATTGGCTTGACGGGAAACAAACAGCCATAAAGTAGTTATACTCTTCCGTTCCCTTATTGTGCGGGTTTTGCTGCGCCTTTTCCGCCCCTACCAATGCTGCAGCGGCTGACCGATGATGCCCGTCTGCAATGTACAATGCATCCATGGATGCAAATTCTTTGGTGATAATTTGTTGATCGGTTGTATCTGAAATTACCCAGAACTGATGTCTGAATCCGTCTATCGGAGCAATGAAGTCATATTCCGGAGTTGTTGCAGCATAATGGGTTATCAATGTGTTGAGTGTGGCATTGTCCGGATATGCAAAGAATACAGGTTCTATATTCGCGTTGTTTACGCGTACATGCTTCATACGGTCTTCTTCTTTGTCCCGGCGGGTCAACTCGTGTTTTTTGATTACTCCGTTTATATAATCCGGAACATAGGCACATACAACCAAACCAAATTGTGTCTTTGTACCCATTGTTTGGGCATATAGATAATAATTGTCTTGGTCGTCCTGTACCAACCAGCCTTTTTCTTGAAAAAGTTGGAATTGTTCGGCTGCACTTTCATATACACGCGGATCGTATTCACTGATTCCGGGTGGGAAGTTTATTTCCGGCTTAATGATATGGTAGAGCGATTTTTCATTATCTCCGGCCTCTATTCTTGCTTCTTCCGAGTTTAATACATCGTAGGGACGGCTTTCAACCAGTTCCACCATGTTTTGGGGAGGGCGAATGCCTTTAAAGGGTTTTATCGTTACCATTTGGTGATTGTTTTCTTATTTGTTAACCTGAAATTTAGTACATCCTTCACGAATAAATGCAAGTATTTGTTCTGCTGCTGCAATTCCGGCGTTGACGTTAGCTTCTGCCGTTTGCGCTCCCATTTTTTTAGGGGTAGAGAAATAACGGTCGGCACACTGTGCCAAGAACTCAGCATGTTTGTCAGGCATAATGTCTGTTACAAATTTCAGGTCGGTCCGTTCGTTCATTAATTGTAGTAATTCAGCTTCGTTGATAATTTCTTTACGAGCGGTATTCACAAGTACGGCTCCCGGTTTCATTTTGTTCACCAGTTGATAATTGATACTTTGTTTTGTTTCGGCAGTAGCAGGAATATGTAAACTTACAACATCGCATGTTGCGAATAGTTCTTCACTGCTTGAGACCGGCGTTACACCACTTTGGGCAATGATGTCAGAAGGACAGAAGGCGTCAAAAGCATATACGTCCATTCCAAATCCCTTTGCAATGCGGGCTACATTTTTTCCAACGTTACCATAAGCTAAAATACCGAGCTTCTTATCTTTCAATTCTGTTCCTGATTTTCCATTATAGAAACCGCGTACTGCATAGACCAATAGACCAAAAACCAGTTCGGCAACAGCATTCGCGTTTTGTCCCGGTGTGTTCATTACTACTACGTTCTGTTGTGTAGCTGTTTCCAGGTCTATATTGTCATAACCTGCACCGGCGCGAACTACTAATCGCAATAGGGGAGCAGCTTCCAAAACCTCCTTGTCTATCTTGTCGCTGCGTACAATGAGTGCCGTAGCGTCTCCCACAGCGTTTAGCAGTTCTGCTTTGCTTGTGTATTTTTCAAGTAATACAAGCTCTATATCTTTTTCTGTATTAAAACCCTTTTTTATACCCTCTATAGCTATGGGGGCAAACGGTTTTTCGGTTGCAACTAAAACTTTCATGGTGTGCTGTTTTTTTGAGAAAAATAGTGGTGCATACCCGAAAAAGTAAAT
>CABSGW010000018.1 GCA_902477365.1 uncultured Prevotellaceae bacterium | reverse complement strand
CCGTCCTGACAGTCGGCAGTGCCCCGGAAGGAGACCTTCAGAGCGCTGTCGCACAAGGCATCCAGCTGCATACTGACACCGGAAGAATCGGCTGCCGGAAGCGGATAACGCGACACTTTATCTTTTTCATCCTGAAAACAGAGGTAGAGCGGACCGTCGGAGGAAGGCACGCAACTGAACACGCCGCGACCTTCGCGAAGCGTGGAGACCGTACCGAGACGGTTGCCCGATCCATCGGCCAGCCAGCCCGTAAGCGCGGAGGTGCGCCGGCCGCAAGACACCTCGAAAGCCACGCGGCAGGGAACACCCGACACCAGATGCCCGCCCTCGGGATAGAACGTCACGCCCGTAACCGAACTGTCCGGATAGGCGGCCGGACGGGAGAGGAACTCACGAGCCGTCTCGCGTGCCTTTTTCGTATTGCTCAGGTAAAGGGCCTTGCTCACATCCTCCAAATAATAGAACTCCTTTAACGAAGCCTTCTCGCCGGCAATGCGGTGTGAGGGGCTGTAGGCACGCAGGAAGGGGAACGAGTAGTCGCCCGCCTCTTTAGGCTTGCGGTAGACCGGTACCACCCGGGAGTAGCAGCAAGCCGCGTCCCAGTTGCGCATGTAGCGGGTGTAGGCACGCACCTCGTAGTAGCCGCTGGCAAGCGTACCCGTAAGCGGAAGTTCGCCGTGGGCCTGACCGTCGACCAGCTCCATCTTGCGCTGCACCACCACATCGCCTTCGGGGCTCACCAGCTCCACATAGAGGATGCGGCTCAGGTCCGTCAACGCGGAACTGTCGGTACGTACCACATAGGCCTTGAACCAGATGGTCTCGTCCAGAAAATAACTCGTGTTGTCCAGGTGAAGATAGGCCTTCTCCTGGGGAAACATCCGGTTGAAGGAAGACACATTACGCACGAAGCCTTTCAGGCGGGAAAGGGCGTCGCCGCCGGACGGCGACACGCACCATGAAGGCAGCGAGAATACCGCCAACAAAGCAAAACAGATACCGCGTGTCCACATAGGCTGTCACTTTAAACATTCTTAATTGAAACGAACGACCATCAGTACCGGATTGGACTCCTCGTTCAAACCATCCAGGAAGCTACGGTCCTCGGGAGACAAATCGTCCCAACGGCCTGACTCCTGCAACCACGTTTTCATGCGGACGGCATCGAAGGGTTGGACAACCCGAACCAGGGAATGCCCGTCAAAGGAAAAATCGAACGTATTCAACAGCAAGGAGAAGATGGGGTTGGAGCGTCTGCTCACACTACCGTAGACAGATTCACCCGTCTTACGGTTATAAAGCAGCATATCCAGCCCCTTACAGGCCGTACCGATGCCAAAATAGGCCCAACGGTCGGTCAGCAGGTAACGGCCGAAGAAATGGCGACGGCCCTCGATGGTCGACTCATAAGTACGGTCGGACATCGTGCCCTCTTCCGAAGAATGGAACAAAGAGGGTCTATCGGTGAAGTCCAGCACGTAACGGGCCGTACAAACCTCAGGCGTAACCTGCCAGATGGTATCAGAAAGCAAGCGATGATAATAAACCGCATTACCCGTCCGAAGCAGAGGAGTGGAACTACACCAATGGAAATGGCGGCGGAGCTCCTTTGGATAGGGAAAACCCTTGTAAAGAGGCGCTTGGGAAGAGCCGGACAGCAACAGCTGGTGCCCGTCGACCGAGGGAGCCTTCTTGTTGCTGTGCAGGTCGGAGAGCTGAACCTGGAGGCTGTCGCCCATAAACTCCATCCGGTTATAATAGTAGTACAAAGGCTGCTTGCGGAGGAAGACCCCTTCGTAATTGTAATAGAACTGGTAACCACTCCTCAGATCAAGCAGCGCGACCTCCTGCCGGGAAGGATTGACAGAGAGGTCGTTCAGGCGGCGGTAATCGGAATACGCCGTACCCTTCTGCCCGACCGAGCCCAGGAACGTACCGTCCATGGAAAAACGAAGCGCCTTGTTGTTCTGACGGTCCAGCACAAAAAGGTAGGGAGAAGAAACCACCAGCTTGTCGATGTTGCCCACAAGGCTCGCCTCACTGGTCTCCAACGGGATGAATGAATAGCCGGACACCAGAGAGTCTAAAAGGATATCCCCGGAAACAGCCGGAACCGCAATGCGGGAAACGGCGGAACGGTCCAGGCACAGTGTTTTGGGGACCGTCCTCGAGCACAATCGAACGGGTATTCTTTATCTGCCGGTCCAAAGGATGCAGCTCGTCACGCTCGCAAGCACTCACCAGCAGCATAGACAAAACGAAAATGCTAATTCTTGTTATCATGGTCTTTTACTTTTTAATATCCGACATTTGAATCGCTCTCTTCGGCACAGGTCACTATTTCCTCTACCGGCAAACATTTACCCTCTCCCCCTTCAAGGCAGTCTACACGGTATATCGTACCGGCCACAACATCTGTCCCTATCTGTAAAACATTATTCCATTTGTCAGATACATAATCCGGTGTAACTTTTGTTACATCAGCATTTCTAAGTATACAAACAGTTTCCCAATCCATATAATAAGCATCTGACCTTACACTAATAATATTCCCATCTTCATCTTTTTTCCCTTCATTTCTTATATCCAGAGCTTTCATTTTGCTATATTTATACACAGCAACATAAAAAGTACACGAGCCAACATCATGTACAATATCGGTCTTAGAATCACATACATAAGGTTGTCCATTCAATGCTGTTCCACACTCTGTATCCGTATCGGTATCATCATCGGGATTTTTGTCCGGCACTGCTGCTGACCGCAAAGACACACCGGGCGAAAACTGCGTGGAAGCGCCGTAACCACCATACGCATAACGGAAATTCAAAAATAAAGAAACTAAAAGGGCCGTTCCGCCCATCAGAAGACGATAATTTGTTTTCATGACATTATTCTTTAAATTCCTCCAAACTTAACGATTAAATTAATTGAATCCAAATAATTAAGCCTATTTCTGCGCAATAAATAGAAAATTCGTCCTAATTCTGAAAAACATTCAAACGAAAAGGGCAAAATTCACCACTTTTATATGCCGAAAATAGAAAGAACAGGCTATTATAGACCGAAAGAGGCAATAAAAGCACAATCCACACAAACGGGCTTTATTCTACCTGAGCCTGTACGCTCAAAAGGTAAGTAGCAGGATGATCTTTGACCCTGAACTGAACAGACCGCCGTACAAATCCCTTACTGGTGGAAAGAAAGGCAACCTTGAAACTGGCTGTGTCGCCGGGAAGAACAACGTGAGGCACATCTTCTAAAGACAGACAGTTGCACAAAGGATGGGTATTCTGGATGATGCAGGCTTGATCTCCCTCATTCTTCACCCGGAAAACGGCCGTATATTTTTTACGCAAACGTACTTTACCCAAATCCACACTGTTGTTTACCAACACCAAACCAGCCTGTTTCTTTGCCGGTTGTCCGGCTTGCGGTAACGGAGCGACATTGTGCCGACAAAGGTTGGCTGCCATCTGGAAATAATCATCGCCAAGTAACCCGTACAATCCATCTACATAGAAAATGGAGGACCAGGCACCATTGGGATACAGTATGAAAAAAAACGGATTATTAGCCCTTGTCAGATGTTCTACCGCAAACTCCTTGCCGATGGAATAGAAAGGGACCGAACTCTTATGCCGCTGGTGCAGCAACTTAAAGTCTCTGGAATTATACGATTCGGCCAACACAAACGGAGAAGTGGTCAGTTTCTTTTCACGTACCAGCCACTCCAAATGGGCCAAGGCTTCTTCCCAACACGGTTCGCATTGGTTGCGGGAGATATACAAACCGAGCCTTGGGCCATCTGACGCGACGGAGCGTAACAGAAGCGTATCTCCAACCCGGTCTTTCACACGAATGCCTGCACACGATGACACGGTGTGTATTCCGGACAAATCCAGATAGGCCGACCGCAACAATTCCACATCGCCACGCAGTTTCACAAGCTCGTATTCTTTACTTTGCAGCAGGTCCTTCACATAAATAAGGCCAGTAGCCACTAAAACCAAGGCCAAGCCCACAGACCAAACAACACCTTTTTTCTTCATCATTTTTACGTCTTTATCAAAATACCCATAAGGGAAGAAAAAACTCCCCGCTTTATTCTTTATCTACCGTTCCGACACTCTGTCTCACTTCTTCTCTCAGACGCTCTGTGTCATGCCATTTTTCGGTGCGACTGAAACTATACATCGCCAATAACAAGAACACAACCACCGTAGCAAACGTACACACAAACTTAAAGGCTGTACGTAAACGCACAAACCAGAAAGCAGCGTAATACACCACAATGAAGGAGAGCCCGACTCCAGCCAGATACATATAACGGTCTGCCACGATATGGGCTCTGTTTATCGGAATGATATGCAACACAAGGGCGATATGGATCAGGAAAAACAATAACCCTACCAGTACAGGTTTACGAACCAGGTATTTGTAGCATCCACCCAAACAAACGACCAACAGCAAAGGATACATAAGCAACCACAGAGGAAGGGGAGAACCCGGTGCCATCGGGTAGTAATACTTATACAATAATTTATAGGGAAACAACCATTTCCATATATATTCAAACAGGGCATAAACCGAGAAAACCAACCGCTGCCACCAACTATAAGTGACCACATCGGGATCGGGAACGGCAAACAGGGGAGTTGACTTCGTCTCCAGCACAAAAAACAACCCCATCACCAAAGCGATGATGAAAAAGGGAATCAACTTACGCCAGGTTTTAAACGTCCGCAAGTCGGCACCATAGCAAAAAAGGATTAACAAAAACCATAAAGGCAACGTCACCACCTGCTCTTTAAACCCATAAGACACAATAAAGAAAAACAGCGAGGAAAGATAGAAGACCCGTTTCTTGTCGGTCAGATAACGAATGAAAAAATAAGTGCTGCACAAATAGCAAGAGGTTGACACAACCATCTTAGACGCACTTGCCCAGGCTACGGTTTCGACCTGCATCGGGTGAATGCAAAAAAACATCGACACCAAAAAGGCTATCCAAGCACAATGGCGGACGGAAAAGGCCGTAACCGAAACCAACATTTTACGTAACAAGACATAAACCAGAAAGCTGTTCAATATGTGAAAAAGCAAACTGTAAGCATGGTAATAACCCGGCGTGTATCCGACAAAACTATAGATAAACGTGTAAATGCATTGATTCAGAGGGGAGTATTGTCCATGAAAGGCATACAAAAAAGCCGGTTTCAGATTGTCCCAATTCATGCCTCCCGCAGTGTATGCATTCACCACCTGCCACTGGTCGTCCCAACCGCTCATCAACTCATTATTGAAGGTAGGATAAAACACCGCACAGGAAGAAAACAGCAACATTAGAAAAACAATCCACCGATTGCAGGGAAACGCCCCAAACCAAGATCCGAAACGATTATTCAACACGCTGACCATCATTGTTCTTTTTTTAAAATCAAAGTTACTCCTAATGAAATTCATTTTCTCTCTTCAAACTGGTTTCGGCCACCACATACAAGGGCCTGTCGCTCAAACGCATGAAGCAACGCCCAAGGTATTCGCCGATAACACCTAACACCAATAGCATAACAGCACCTAAAAAACAAATCAGCACACCAAGAATCTGCCATTCTGAAACGGGGTGTTGTGTTCCACAAGACACGTACAAAATATGAACAAGCCCTAAACCTGCCAGTAAAGCAAACAAGGAAGAGAAAAACAAACTAATCCGTAAGGGACGAAGTGAAAAAGAGGTCAGTCCCTCAAGCGCCAACCGCAGTAAACGTGAAAACGGATAATGCGTTTGTCCTGAGAACCTTTCTCCTGACGTATAGGGAAGGGTACATTGTCGGAATCCAACCCAACCAATCAATCCACGAAGAAACAAACTATCGCGTCCGCTCGACAAAACAACATCAACCACACGACGGTCCAGCAAGCGAAAATCCGCTCCAATGAAGGAACACTGCTTTCCTGTTAACAGCGCAAAAATACGGTAATAGATGGGAGAAGCCATCCGTTTCCAAATACTACGGCTTTGCGAATAAGAGCGGTTTGTATTTACCACATCGTACCCTTCTTGCCACAAACGAATCAGCTGGGGTAACAGTGCAGGAGGGTGCTCCATATCCGCATCCATCGTAATACAAACCTTGCCGGAAGCATAATGCAAACCAGCCAGCAAAGCATGTTGGTGACCGAAATTACGGGAAAAGGATATATAATGCGTATTTTCATTACCTTCACATAATGTCCGTAATAAAGATAGACTGCCATCACTGCTTCCGTCGTCTACAAACAGTAGTTCATAAGATAGATCCAATCCGCCTAATACTTCACAAAGGGCATCATACAGTGCTATTAAATTGCCTTTTTCATTATAACAAGGTATAATGACTGACAAAACAACATCAACCTGTTTTTCTTTCATGGTATCAAACTAGTTATCACGTCTGTTGCAAAGTAACACAAAAAAAAGAAAAGGAACAATTATTTTTTGCGGTTTTATTGTACAAAAAGACTCAAATTGTCAAATTCAAGATTACTTATATTGGGATTAGCCTCTTATATAGGAACTGGTTTATGTATTAATCCGTACATTTGCAGAGACTTCGACCCTGAAGCGACTAAAAAGGAAAAAGATGAAACGGAAAAAGAACTTGATGATTGACTGGGCATTGGTGCCGCTGTTTGTGCTGCTGGCCCTCACGGGCTTGAAACTGCACATTGCCGGACACGGCACCGATCACGATGTATGGCACAACTGGGCGGTGGCACACATCGTGATCGGTGCGCTGTTCACCTTTGTAAGCGGATGGCACATCAAAATGCACTGGAACTGGTACAAAACCATCCCCAAAAAAGGATTCGGGAAAAAGAGCCAAGTGACGGCAGCTGTCTCTGTGGCTTTTGTATGTACGGTCATAACGGGATTGCTACTGCTAGGCGTAGAGGGGGCAAACTCAGGTATCGGGCTGTGGCACTACAAACTGGGCATGCTGATGCTTCTTCTGGCTATCATCCACTTGGCTTTGCGAGGTACAGCCCTGTTGCGTGTATTCAAAAAAGAGGACTGAAGGTGATACAAAAAACGCACATCCATCGCGGCTGATATGCCGGAATGGATGCGCGTTTCTATAAAAAGGTATGAGCAGCGTATGCGGAATCAGAAGCCGACGTGCTCTTTGCGGTTCTCGTATTTCTCAGGGCTGCGGTCTTTCTCACCGGTGTATTTCCAGGTGATCCGATCGGCCTGACGTCCTTCCTTACCGGTCACTTCGGCTTGGATGATGTTTTCCCCATCGGCCAACGTCACGTTGTCTATGATCCAATGTACGGAGGTATATCCCTGACGCGGGGCTGGAAGCGGTTTTCCGTTGAGCGTAACCGTTGGGATGCCGCGGTTGGAGTAGATGGTAATGGAGGTGTTGCGACGCTCGCGGTCGGTATTGCGACGCTGGGTAAGGTAGAGTACCGGCTGTTTACTCCAGTTGGCCTTGTACCAGAAATAAGAATCTTTTTTCTCTTTCCGGTCGAAGGTTACCAATCCCTTCAGGTTGCGGCAAGCCACTCCGCCGCGCGACCACATGGGGCAGGCAAAATCGAACGTATTCCACAAGTAGGAAGCCAGGATATAAGGATGTTTGGCTATGACGCTCCAATGGTACTCGTGTGTCTTGGTCTGGAACGTTTCCGGATAATAGGGTTTACCCCAGTTGAGCGACTCGCCCAACAGCTCGGTCTGGTGTTCCATATTGGCATCGGCGCCATATTCTGTCAACATAAGCCGCTGCCAGGGATAGTCTTTCTCAAGTCCTTCAACCCAGGCGTCGATGTCCTTTATTTTCTTTTCGTACCAGCCGAAATAGCGGTTCATACCCTGTATGTCGGCATTCTGGTTGACCGGATGCTGCGCGATGCCGTAACCGTTTACCGAAACCGTCATGCGGCCGGGGTCTTCCGTTTTGGCCAAGTCGTGGAGCGACTGTGTGAGTTGTGCCGTATAGTCGGTAGGCGTATACACCTCGTTGTGCAGTCCCCATACATAAATGCTGGGGTGGTTGAAGCTCTGACGGATCAACTCGCGCAACTGACTATGGGCATTTTCCCATTCTTGTCCCGTAACACGGTTGACAAAGGGTATTTCGGCCCAGATGACCAAGCCCAGGGAGTCGCAACGCGAATAAATGTAGTCGGACTGTTGGTAGTGGGCAAAACGCACGGTAGTTGCCCCCAAGTCCATGATAGTCGCCAAGTCGATGTCGTGTTCGCGGTTGGTCAGCGCGCTACCCATTCCCCACCAGTCCTGATGACGGGTGACGCCGTACATGGGATATTTTTTCCCGTTCAGGAAGAACCCTTTGCCGGCCACTGCCTCGTAGCGACGCAGGCCAAGTGGCTGTGTGGAGCGATCAATCACGCGACCGTCCTGTTTCAGGCTAGTCTCTACCCGGTATAGATAGGGATCTTCGATACCCTGCCACAGATGCGGGCGACTGATGCGGAAATGCATGGTGTGGGCCTGTGTTCCCTGCGGCGTGAGGTTGATACGACGCGTCTCGGAAGCCACTTTTTTGCCCTCGCGGGTATAAATGATGTTTTCGAGGGTCACATCGACCGGTTTCAGCGTACCGTTATCCAGCTTCACCTTGACAGCAACGTCTGCACTCTTTGACGTAACGTTGTCTTGCGTGATGTACACACCGGGTGACGCGTGGTCGGTCACAGTAATGTTAGTTCCCTCGGTCACGATGAGCCATACCGGACGATAGATGCCGCCATACACACCGAACAGTTGGTGGTTTACCGGAATTACGTCAGGGCGCGACTGATTGTCGGCTTTCACCAACACGGTATTTTCCTTACCGAACTGGAGCGCACCGGTCATCTCGACCGCGAACGCGGAATAACCTCCTTTGTGGCTACCCACCAGGCGGTCGTTCACGTACACCTCGGCACAAGCGCCCACACCCTCGAAACGCAGGAAGTAGCGTTTTCCCTTACCGTCGGCCGGAACATTAAAGGTCTTACGGTAATAACCCGTACCCTCGTAATAGCCATTGACAACGGTTTGCATATCCTTGGCGTTCCATGTGTGGGGCACATTCACCTGCTGCCATTTTCCATTCCATTGTGCAGCGGCAGTGCGGGGCTCGGAGGAGAAAGGACCGCGCTTGAACTGCCAGTCGTTGTTAAAACTACTGACATCGCGGGCCATAACGGCCTGCAAACCGCCCACAAGGAGCATACAGGCCATAGCCAGATAGTATCTTCTTTTCATGCTGATATGAATGTTTTATTGAGCCATTTTATAGATTTCGCATCCGGCGGCCAGGAAAGCACCTACACCATAGCTGGATGTCATGTCTTTGGTAACCTTTTGCGGGTCGGCGCCGATAGGCTGTACATAACCCAGTTTTCCTTCTTCGTTCACGGCATCGGTCAGTGCTTTCCAGCCTTTTTCGATGACGGGCAGATAGGTTGCACGATCCAACAAACCGGCATTTACACCGTAGGCCAAGCCGTAGACGATGAAACCGGTGGCACTGGTTTCGGGCGAAGGATAAGAGGCAGGATCCAGCAAACTGGCGTGCCAATAACCGTCCTCACACTGCAAGGTGGCCAAACTGTGTGACAGTTCGCGGAACAATTCCTCGTAAGACTTACGGTCTTTCTTGTTTTTGGCAGGCAACTCTTTCAAGATATCGGCCAGCCCGGCAATAACCCATCCGTTTCCGCGTCCCCAGAACACTTTCTTTCCGTTAGCCTCTTGTTTTCCAATATAACGCCAGTCGCGGTAGAAGAGCTTCGCCCCTTTGTCGTAAAGCGAATCGTAAGTGGCACGGAACTCCGTATTCATAAACTTCAGGTACTTCTTATCCCCGGTCAGCGTGTAAAGTTTCGCATATACCGGCGGCGCCATAAACAACGCGTCGCACCACGTCCAACGCTCCAACGAACGGGCATTGCCGTAATTCAACTTAAATGTCCCGTCCGAAGGGTGCGACACCACATAGTCGGCACGCTCTATGACGGGAGCTATCATCGCCTCGTCCTTGTATTTGCGGTAAAGCTCGATGAAACACTGTCCCACGGTGATGTCGTCGGCATGATACATACGCTTGTTCATCTTCCAGTGATTCCGTTTGCCCAACTTCACCAACCACTGGTAATAGCGGTCGGTTCCGTCCAGACGTTCGGCCAACTCGGCCCAGTCCATCATGCCGATGTAAAGCGCACCATTGGTCCAGTCCAGTTCACCGTATTCCCTTTTCGGCTTGAAATTATCCATCTGCCAGTCGGCCACGCGCTGCATAATGGACTTCACTTCTTCTTTTCTGAATGTCACCTGCGCTTGCGACGGCATGCAGAAAGCCGCCAACAGCAACCAGATGATCCATGTATTTTTCTTCATGATTTGTTTTGGATTAGAGAAATTCAACTGGCGAAGACACATGCCGGATTGCCAAGCTTCCCCGTACATGCACCTCGCTAATTACGCTATTCGGCCAACCGGTAGATTTCGCATCCGGCAGCCAGCATCGCACCCGGTCCGTACACCACAGACATCTCGCGCGTCACCTTCTTGGGATCTTCGCCTATAGGCTGCACAAAACCCAAGCGGCCGTCCGGATCGGTAGCGTCGAGCAAAGCCTGCCATCCGCGTGCCACAACCGGCAGGTAAGTGGCCTTGTCCAACAAACCGGCATTCAGCCCGTAGGCCAATCCGTAAGTGATAAATCCAGTGGCACTGCTCTCGGGCGAAGGATACGCCTCGGGGTTCAACAAACTGGCATGCCAATAGCCATCTGCACTTTGCACCTGTGCCAGCCGTTTGGCCATCTTCACATACAGCGTTTCATAGAATTTGCGGTTTTTGTCCGTTGCTGGCAACTCTTTCAGTATATTTGCCAGTCCGGCAATAACCCATCCGTTTCCGCGTCCCCAAAATATTTTCTTTCCGTTGGCCTCGTATTTGGGAGGCATATAGTTATGATCGCGGTAAAACAGGTTCTCCTCTTTGTCGAACAGGTGGTCGTAGGTGGCACGGAACTCCTTGTTCATAAACCGTATGTAACGCTTATCTCCGGTTATCCGGTACAGTTTGGCATACACCGGCGGCGCCATGAACAGCGCGTCACACCAGCTCCAGCGTTCCATCGTCTTGGGCTTACCGTGTGTATAGTCAAACCCTTCAGCCGAAGGATGGGCTATCACATAGTCCAGACGGGCCACGGTAGGTGCCATGATCTCAGGCTTCTTATATTTCCGGTACAAGTCCAGATAGGTCTGACACACCGCCACATCGTCGGCATGATACATTTTCTTGTCCGGATGCCAACCGTTACGTGCGCCTATCTTGTACAGCCACTTGTAATAACTGTCGTCTCCATCCAATTGTTCGGCCAGTTCGGCCCAATCTATCATACCCACAAAAAGCGCGCCGTTGGTCCAGTTCACATCATAATAACGATGCCCGGCATCATAGTCCTTTATTTGCCAATCGGCCACACGCTTCATGGTGGCTTTCACTTCGGCCTTCGAGGGTAATTGCCCGGCAGCAGCCTGAGCCACGGATAACCCCGTTACCGGTACAGACGGCACCATCCGGGCGGCTACGTCCTGCACCTGTATGCCCATCGCCACAAGGGCAGCCAATACAATCTGTTTCTTCATCACAATAACTATCGTATTATTTATCATGTCAATGATCAGGTAAGTGCTTCGCGGTATTGTCCGTTGCTGTTTCCATCTTCAAGGGTAAGGCGTATCACATAAGGTTCGCCCGAGTAAACAGCCTCCACGTTATATTCATTGCGGGTGGTCTCCACCCATTTCACAGCTGTACCGTCCAACTGTTCGGCTTTGGTAATCTTCACCTTGGCCGGAGTCTTCACTACCAGTTGTCCCGACAGTGGTTGGTTGAATACCACCATATACACCTGAGTTCCTTTGCGGGTGTAATATCCCCAATCGGCCTTTTCAAATCCGGCGTAATCACATCCATAAACAGCTTCGCCGTTGCGGTGCATCCACAAGCCCAGGTAAGCGGCCAGGTCTTTCTCTTCGGGACGGAAATTACCTTTACCGTCAGGACCGAAGTTCACAGCCATATTGCCTCCCATTGATACGGCATGAACCACACGCTGCAACACCTCAACAGGCTTTTTCACGTAGCTCAGCGACCAGTCTTTGTGATATCCCCATTGGTTTTCGGGTACGGTCATACAAGCCTCCCAGTCCCATTTCGTCACCTTCAGGTCTTTCACCGGATGAGGCAAGCGGCGTTCGTAACCTGATTCATAGTCACCCATCAGACGGCCGTTGCTGTCAAAATGGCGACTACCGCGTTCATCGGCGCGCAACCGGCTGTTCACCATCACACCCGGCACCCACTTTTTGAGCAGTTTTTCCAACCGATACGTCCATGCACCGTCACCCTTTACCGACGCGTCCCACGTACCGTCAAACCAGAAATCCTTTACACTGGGATAGCGGGTTGCCAATTCGTGCAACTGCTCTTCGGTAAATTTCTTGAATCGTTTAAAAGCCTTACGGTCTTCATCGGTCTTGATGGAATACCGGTAATCGGGATTACTCCAGTCCATCACCGAGAAGTAGAAGTGTACATCCAACCCCTCTTCGTCAAGGGCTTTCACCAACTCGCCCAACAAGTCCTTTCCATAAGGAGTATTGGCCACGGTGTAAAAGGTTGTCTCACTGGGCCACAGGCAGAAACCTTCATGGTGTTTCGTGGTTATTTTCACATACTTGAACCCGGCGTCTTTCAGCATCCGCGCCCACCGGCGTGCATCGAAGTCGGTCGGATTCCACTGCTTCATCAGCGTCATCCAGTCATCGTTAGGCACTTTGGCCCACGACTTCAACCATTCGGCTGCCCCGTTATACATCTTCCCGTTCCACTCGCCACCGGGAATGGCATACAGTCCCCAGTGGATGAATGCTCCCATCCGATGCTCGCGGAACCGGCGCATTGCGTCGTCCTGGCGTTTTTCCGTGCGCTGTGCACCATACTTCAAAGGTATCTCAGGCTTTGTCTGCGCCTGCCCAAACATACAGAGTGCGAACAACATCGCACCGATACAGATTTTGTTTTTCATTTTTTCATTATAATAGGTGGCGCGAAGGTACAAACTAATTTTGAAGTTAACAAGAACAACCTTCCTTAAAATTGTATTTTCTTAACTACAAATTGCGGGCTGCGAACCCTATCCGAAACAATCGGTCCGCAACCCGCAATCTTTATGTCATCGCGTCAATACGTTTCCTCTTGCCTAGATCAGCTTCACCGTACCGTCTTCCATCACCATAGCCTTGCTTTCGTACACCAGCGGATCGCCTCCGTCGGGCGCAGGTTGCTCAAAAGCCACACCTAGCGTGGTAGTCTGGCCGCCAAACTCCTTGTTGACATTGAAACTGGTGTTTCCGGCCGGCACCGACTCACTGATGGTGTAGAACCCTACCGATTTGAACTTTGCTCCCTCGGGCAACAGTTTCTTCACTGCGTCAATCTGGCCGATGATGGTCTTCGTATCCAACTTGTCCAGGTCTATTCCCTTGGTGTCTTTGTAGACTGGCGCCTCAAACGTGCGGGCCACGTCTTCCAGCGGATAGGCATGTTTGTTGCCGGCCAACATAATTTTCTGCGAGAACACCAAATCCTTGCTGCTCACCATCTTGATCTCTACAAATTCCAGGTTATTGGCCATTTTGTTGGTCGTCCCCAGGTTCATGTAGTACACTTTATAATTCGCCAAATCCACGTTATCCTTGATCACCTGGATTGCCTCGGCATAAGCCTCTTCCTTGTCGGCTGCGGGCGCCGTTCCCGTTGAACAGGCAGTGAACTGGGTCATTGCCAATAGCACTGCTGAGAGTGCAAGCATCATTTTACGCATAGAACTTTCTTTTTAAAACTACATTTACGGGGCTAAATTACGCTTTTTGCCCGAGGCTGCAAAGAAAATCCTTAAAAAAGCAGTTATAGCTCTCTTCCAGTCATTTCTACGGACAACTGAGAAAAAATCCCTATCTTTGTGCCACAATAAACTGAAACCCGAAATACAATGAGCTTACAATGTGGTATTGTCGGCCTGCCCAATGTGGGTAAATCGACCCTCTTCAACTGCCTGAGCAACGCCAAAGCGCAGGCCGCCAACTTTCCTTTTTGCACCATCGAACCTAACGTAGGGGTCATCACCGTGCCCGACGAGCGCCTTACCCGCCTGGCCGAACTGATCCACCCCGACCGCATCGTACCCACCACCGTCGAGATTGTTGACATCGCCGGACTGGTGAAAGGTGCCAGTAAGGGTGAAGGACTAGGTAACCAGTTCCTGGGAAACATCCGCGAAACCGACGCCATCATCCACGTATTGCGATGCTTCGACGATGGCAACGTGGTACACGTAGACGGTAGCGTAGACCCTGTGCGCGACAAGGAAATTATCGACACCGAGCTGCAACTCAAAGACCTCGAAACCGTCGAGGCACGCATCAAGCGGGTAGAGAAAATAGCCCAGGTGGGCGGCGACAAGAATGCCAAGACCGAATACGAAGTGCTGTTGGCCTACCGCGAAGCCCTGCTCCAGGGCAAATCGGCGCGTACCGTCACCTTCGACACCAAGGAGGCACAAACCGCCGCGCACCACCTGTTCCTGCTCACAGCCAAACCCGTACTCTACGTATGCAACGTGGACGAGGCGGGAGCCGCCAGCGGAAACAGCTACGTGGAAGCCGTGCGCCAGGCCGTAAAGGAGGAAGGGGCCGACATCCTCATCGTGGCCGCACGCACCGAGGCCGACATTGCCGAACTCGAAACCTACGAGGAGCGACAACTCTTCCTGCAAGACATCGGACTGGAGGAATCGGGCTGTAACCGCCTCATCAAAGCGGCCTACAGCATGCTTAACCTCGAGACATTCATCACCGCCGGTGTCATGGAGGTAAGGGCCTGGACCTACCGGAAAGGCTGGAAAGCGCCCCAGTGCGCCGGAGTCATCCACACCGACTTTGAGAAAGGCTTTATCCGGGCCGAGGTCATCAAATACGACGATTACATCCAATACGGGTCGGAAGCCGCCGTGCGCGAAGCCGGAAAACTCTCGGTCGAGGGAAAGGAATATGTGGTACAAGACGGTGACATCATGCACTTCCGCTTCAATGTCTAATCCCTAAACCCCTCACATGCTCATGTTTCAATTCATTTACTGGGATCCCGACATCATAGCCCTCCAACTGGGCGGGCTGGCTCTGCGCTGGTATGCCGTATGCTGGGCCACCGGCCTGTTGCTGGCCTACCTCATCGTACAGCACCTCTACAAGAAGCAGCACCTTGCACCCGAAAAGTTCGATCCCCTCTTCTACTATTGCTTCATCGGCATATTGGCCGGAGCCAGACTGGGGCACTGCCTGTTCTACCAACCGGAGTACTTCCTGAGCCATCCGGTCGAGATGATACTACCCATACGCCAAATGGCCGACGGTTGGCGTTTTGTGGGCTACGAAGGACTGGCCAGCCACGGCGGCACGCTGGGCCTCATCGTGGGACTGTGGCTCTATGTGCGCAAACATAAAGTGCCTATTCTTCAGGTGCTGGACAACATCGCCCTGGCCACCCCCATCACGGCATGCCTCATACGTGTGGGAAACCTTGTCAACTCCGAAATAGTGGGTAAGGTGACCGATGTTCCCTGGGCGTTCATCTTTCCGCGCAACGGCGACCTGTTGCCCCGCCATCCGGGACAGCTCTACGAGGCCGTTGCCTACCTGATCTTCTTTTTTGTCGGCTGGTGGCTCTACCGCCGCAACCGTTCACGGGTTGGCACGGGATTCTTTTTCGGCTATTGCCTGTTCAGTATCTTCCTGTTCCGTTTCTTCATCGAATACACCAAAGACATACAGGTGAGTTTCGAATCGGACATGCTGTTCAACATGGGGCAGCTTCTCAGTCTGCCTTTCATTGCGCTGGGTGGCTACTTCCTGTTCCGTAAACGCTGATACACCCCCGTTTTTCCGATACAAGCGAGCTTCCGCCCCTCACAGGCCGAAGCTCGCTTGCTTTGTGTCCGCTTTTATCCTTTAGCCGGCCATGTTACACCCCGTCAGCACACCCGACAAAGCCGTCAGCACAGCTATTACGGCCTGTATCAACAAGCCCCATCCTTTGTTTTTGTCCCATATAGCCATCGTTCCGTTCCTCCTTATTCTTCAGGGTCCAGTCCGCCGCTCTCTCCGCCTTCGGCCACGGCCACACGTTTAAACGTCACTTCCTTGTTTTTCGGGTTAAACACACTGCGCATGGCCGCACTGCATATAAAGCGTACCCGTACCCGCTCTATCAAATCGGTGGAATACTCCTCCCGCGTATCCGTTCCCTTGCCGGCCAGCGTCACGTGGAACGATCCCAAATCGCCCAGACGCACCGTATTTCCGTTCAGCAACGCACGGGTCACGTGTTCCTCCAGGGCACTCAACACGGCCTTCACGTCGTGTATCGTCACAGTACACTGGCTGCTGATGTCCTTGGCCAGCGCCGTCAGCAACATGGGCGAGGTGGATACCGCCTGTGCATGGTAAGTCACTTTTTTGTTCGCAGGGTTCTTTTTGCTTACAACTGAATAATTAATCATGGTTTCACGCTTTTTGTTTAATGGTTAGTAATTTGATGGTTGCCGAAACACGCTACACGCACCAGACTCCCGGGAATATCACTCCTGAATGCGGTTTGTGTCCCAACGGATGCAAAGGTACGACACGCCGCAACACCGGTGGCCGGAATGGTACGTATCGGGAATCCCCAAACTCCCGCACTTCCCCTGCCGTACAGGGGATTGGACGCGTTAAAAAAAATGCATGCCATTTCTACATGTACAAAATCTTACGGCGACTTTTTACCCGTAAAACGTATCGAAGCCACACGAGACGAAAACAAGAAACGCAAACCAAAATATTTGGCTGATAAGATGAAAAAAGTTATTTTTGTATGACAAAATAAGAAACCTAATTGCAATATACAATGAAAAAAAACATTTGTATCCTTGTGTTGACAGCAGGAAGCCTATTGTTCCTGTCCGGCTGCGGAAAACAGATGGCTGCACAATTGCAATTAGCAGACAGTTTGTCTAACAAACATCCCCAAAAAGCCCTGGAACTTGTCCAAAGATTAGAAACCCATGCTTTGCTGACTGAAGACGAACGCATGAGAATGGAACTGATCAAAGCTAAATCACAGGTACTAAGCGGAATCCCCTTCACAACAGACTCGGTTGTCCGCAGAGTAGCCGCTTATTATCACCAGTACGGAACACCTGGCGAAAAATTTGCCTCCCGGTATATGGTTGCCTGCGCAGCGCGCGACCTGAAGGACGACCGGGAAGAACTGATTTGGTGCGTGGGAGCCATCGAACTGACCCACGGGTCTGTCAATGGCCCCGACTATGCCTTGCTGGCTCACGCACTGGCCCATTTTTCCGAATTGTCTCTTATGCACAGCAGTTCCAATGCTGCCAACTGCAGAATGTCCCTGAACAAAGCGGCAATCTATTCACTGAAAAACGGTGACCGAAAAAAGTTTTTAGACTACCGGAAAAAGGCAAAAGAGGCATGGACATTGGCCGTCAATACACCCTATACTGAATATCCCGATACACTGTCACCTAGTAAGGCAAATCTAGTTTCTTTTCATGATATGGTAGATATGCCCGTATACAGACGAGCCAACAACTGGGCAGCAACAGGCTGCTTGGCTGGGGGCGGAATTGCTTTATTGTTGGTCGCATACGCTGTCAGGCGCCGCTATAAACAAAAACACATTGCCCCCCCTCTCGTCTCCACTTCCAAAAGAAGCGTTTTCCCCGACCGACCGCCTGCAACAAACAGACATCGTGCAACATTTCCACCACTTGGCTAACGAAAATAAATGTCCCTCAGAGGCTGAATGGGAACAGCTGGCCGCCGTATTCAACCAACTGCTTCCTCAATTTTTGCCGGAAATATACAAGCGCTCGCCACACATTCATAAGCAAGACACACACACCTGTATGCTTGTCCGCCTCTATTTCCGACCCACCGAACTGAGCATTCTGCTAGCCTGCTCCAAACCAACAGTCACCTATTACCGGAGACAACTTGACAAAAAACTATTTAATGGCATCGGTAAAGCGGATGCCTTTGATACACACATCAGACAATTATAAACCCACCTTCCTGTCAACACGATCCACAAGCAAAAATAAATTCAGTCAACCGCTGACAGGTTCCTTTCTTTTTTTCACCATCTTCTGTAATTAAATCTATCCTGTTTCACCTAGCAGGTATGGCTGTTCTCTGACCTTATAAACCTGTCATATGAAATTGATTTCTTTCTGCTGGATATATACATTATTTAATGAGATCAAAAAACCAAAACGTAAAATTTGATTTCCAACACGCTAATAATACCATTCAAACAAAAAAATAATTCACTAATATACAATAGGTTATACATCTAACAAAAATTTAGTCTAAAATTAAAACGATGAATTCTTGTATTTTTAATCTATTCTTATAATTTTGTAAACAATATTTGACATGCTGATAATGCAATGGCTATTAATGTAAACTCTACCTGCCGATAAAAAACATTTTCACAAACCCGAAAACTTTACCTATCATGAAAAAACTTGT
>CABSGW010000017.1 GCA_902477365.1 uncultured Prevotellaceae bacterium | reverse complement strand
CCCTAAAGCAGCAGAATAGCGGAGTTAGCACTGGCTTATTCATTGGACTTTTCGGGGAAGAAAAAAGTCCAACGATTTAGATTTGCTTTCGTTGATTCTCAACAATATCTCAAAACGGAATATACTATTGTACAGACCGCCATGTTAAGTTGGCATTAAGTGATATGACGCTTGACTTCTACAACAACTTTATAAAATATATGAATGAAGTAAGCCACTCTTGTGGAAAAACAGACCCAATTATTCGCAAAAAGTATAAAGCTGTTATCCGTTATCCCTATGACACCCATTATATCACTAACGAAGATTTCAAACGAAAAGAATTTAAAGCATACCAAGAAAATGTTGAAACTGCATATCTGACAGGAAAGAAATTGAACCGCTTGCATGAATTGAACCTGTCGGAGAGCAAATTTTGTGTAAGAGACTGTTGTATCATATCCAACTATACAGGCTTGCATTATTCGGACCTAATACGGCTTGAACAGAAACATCCTGACTTTGAGCAAAAACTAATGACTATAATAACTCAAAAGACAAGTACACTTGTGTAATTCCCATGTACCCCAAAGTAGAAGCTATATTCCACAGGTATGGAATCTACCTCCCAAAAACCAATCCAACCAAAGTACAAACAAAGTGTTGAAAAGACTGTGCCGTAAGGCAGGAATCACTAACTTTGTCTCCATCGTCGAGATATCGGGTGGAATTAAGCATGAGGTTACCCATGAAAATGTGATATGATAACCAGCCACATAGTCCGAAGAAGTTTCGTTACCAATGCTTACAGAGCTGGGAATAGATTGCATTACAAAAACATTCATTCTTCCAAATAACAAAATAGTATGCCCACAAAGAATACCATACGCAGACATTACCTGATAATCCGCAGGATACTGCGAAATGACTATCCAAGCAAACATATCTTGCTTGAGTATATGAAGCAATATGACGTGGAAGTTGGAGAAAGGACTTTTCAAAGGGACTTGGCAGAAATACGCAGCAACTTCGACATTGAAATCATATACGATGAAAAGAAGAACGGTTACTTTGCACAGACCGATAGCACATTGGAATTGGACAAATTGCTATATTTTATAGGATTGGCGGAAAGTTCGGATATTGCCCTCTCTACCATGAGGGACAAGAACAGGCTGTTACAATATCTTGCAGTCAGCCCCGATCCCCGTGCAAAAGGTGTGGAGCATATAGGCTGGCTGTTGAGGGCTATCCAAAATCAGACGGTTGTCCGCTTTTCCCATTATAATTACCAGTCGGGAGAAACCAAAGACTATACCGTCTATCCCTACTTGCTGAAAGAGTTTGAGGGAATGTGGTATTTGTTTGCCTTTGTGGACAAGTTGGAATCGTTCCGTACGTTCGGGTTGGACAGAATACGCAATCTTGTCATAACAGACGATGTATTCCAACGAGAACCAACATAGGAAGAAACGGCAAAACGCTTTGATGACGTGTATGGGCTGGTCTATGAACCCGATAACAACCCGACAGCCCCGATAGAAGAAGTCAAGTTAAAGGTTTCTGTCTTCATGTTGCCCTATCTCCGTTCATTGCCTATTCATCGCTCACAGGTAATAAAGGAAGATATTATCACGCTGCATCTGATAATCAATCCTGAATTAAAGAACAGAATAATGAGTTATGGAGAACATATAGAGGTGTTGTCTCCATTGTCATTGAGAGAAAGCATAAAGGACAGAATACAAAAGATGCTATCCAACTAAAAATGAATGATTAGCTACCAGATTAATTGTGTGAACCGTTGCAGCAATGTAACGGTATTTTTTTGCCTTTTTCCCCGTCAGAGATGAAAAACATCAGACCACCGACTTAAATTGACGTACCCCTAATCTTACCTTTGCGAAGAAAACAGGTCTATATGTCAAAATTGATAGGAGGAAAGAAATCGGTAGGGGAACAATCGAAAAATTGTGCGATAAGAAAAACTTGGTGTACACTGTATTTTATGTCAAATTTATCGCTTTCTACCTGTCCTATAAAACTGGGCGAGCAATCCAATATCGCAGCCAATCCACGTTGCGATACCCCAAGCTCCTTGCGCTTTTCCCGAATCTTATTAATGACGAATAAATCGACTTTTGACTTCATAAAACCTTGTTTTCAAGATTGTAAAGTTGAAAAAAAGATTTATCTTTGCGCTTAGTAATAATAAGCATTACAAAATAACAATAAGATTATGGGTGAAAAAATAGTAAAAAACGGATGGGTATATGACTATGAAAAAACAGCAAAAAGCCAAATTATAAACGGTTATGAAGTTACAGGAATAAGATACATATTGGGAGAGCCGTTTGATACCTCTCGTAAGAAAACATTAATCTGTATTGGTATAAATCCAAGCACGGCAATACCAGAACAACTTGACCCTACACTAAAGAGAGTACAGAAATATGCCTACAATAGCGAGAAATATGGAGCATGGTATATGTTGAATATATATCCGCAACGTGCAACTAATCCCAATAATATGGATATAGAGCCTGATATGGAAATACACCATAAAGGACCTGTTATCTGAAGTTAAGGAAGCAGACGTGTGGTGTGCTTGGGGGAATCTCATCAGAAAAAGGAAATACCTGTATGACTTATTATTAGGCAATACAGAAAACGGAATTGATGGTATTATCAGCCTATTCAACACAAACTATCACTTCAAAGCATACGCCTCTACCGTTAAGGGCTGTCCTAAACATCCTCTTGTAATTTCCCATGACGATAAACTGAAAGACTTGACAGAAGCTGGATTAAGCGAACTGAATAATAACATCAATAGACTAATACTTGCTATATGAAAGTCAACTTTAATTTCTTTAAAAAGAAAAAAGAGGAATCAATTGACAGAATAGATGAACTTCTAAAAAATGAATCCTTCAATAGTAATAGTGAGGAAATAAATCCAGATGATGATATAGACATATCTGATTATACGCTTGATGATAGAAAAAATATAACAACAGGATTATATCTTGTATTGGAAAGTAATATCCGCCAATTCCAATCTTTTGATAAAATCTATGTAGAAGATATTACCGAAAAGGGACTTATCATAAGGTTTGAAGAAGAAACTGAAAAGAATTTTTACGACTATAATTCCCTGAAAGGAGTAACTGTCGCCAAAGACGAAAATTTTGATAAACAATTTGAGTAACTTAAAATATGGTCAATCATGAGTAAGAAAAAACAAAATGCTCAATCAGCAGAAGATAAGAGAACTTTTTTTAAGTCAAACTATCTACTTAGAGCTATACAGGGAGATTGGTGGATTACAGGTAATCATGTAATTATTGATGACCATTACTTTGAATACCGAAAAAGGAACTGGCATTTAATCTCTGTCGATTCTTTACAATTCCACTGGCAATATGTAGAAAGCATAATGGTTGATAAGCATATTTTCGGAGCAACCTTAAAAATAACGGCTGGTAAAGAACACTATTATATAGAGGGATTATCAAAAAAAACAGCGGATGCAATCAAAAAGTTTGCATTAAACTATATTTCCATTAATACGCAAAGAGGAACAACCGAAGCATTGGCGGGCGCAATAGCACAAGCAGTAAGGGGTAATGGTGGTAATAATAATTCAAGTTCTGCTGATGAACTGATAAAGTTCAAGAAGCTACATGATGCAGGAGTTATCTCTGATGCAGAATTTGAGAAAGCAAAGAAAAAAATTCTGTCATAACATACAATGAAAAAACAACTCAAGCAATTAGAAGAATTTCATAAGTCCTTCGGCTTATATATGAATGAACAACCAACTTTGCGTATTCCCCAAGAGTTACACGAACTCCGTATGCGTGTAATGAAAGAGGAAGTCGATGAATATTCGGAAGAATATGCAATAATAGGCGATAGTGAAAATGAACGATTGCAAGCTGTAGCCAAAGAATTAGCCGATATAGCTTATACTTTGTTGGGAACGGTTGTCTCTCATGGATTACAAGATGAATTTGAGCGTATTTTCGATGCAGTACATGAAAGCAACATGAGCAAGTTGGACGAAAACGGGAAACCGATCTATCGTGAAGACGGTAAGATACTGAAATCAAATCGTTACCATGAACCCGACTTGAGTTTCTTACAAAACAGAAAATAAACACATCCACAAATTCATAAGAGAGCCACTATTAATATAATGGCTCTCTTTTATTGTCGGTACGTCTAAAACTGACGTTGCCATGGCTCTACCTTTGTCACAAAAGATCTCATGCAAAGAAAGATATTCAAATTCAAGGTGATAAGCAAAGAAAGCAAGTGTGTCTTGTCGCTTGATTATACTAATCTGACTAACGATATTACCCGTCCGATTTCAGAAAGACTAATCAAGATAGAACCCAACGAGAAATGCAAACTGCTGTTTGTAGGAAAAAAAGATTGCAAACTGACATTAGAAGATGTCTATAACCTGTCAAACCTGTTCCAATCAGTTGTTGGTTCTACTTTGGTATGGGATATTATAGGCAACTATCTACATGTAGATGACAGTCAGGATTTGGACGGCTACCTACTTATTAACTCTGACCTCATCCATCAATGAATAACCCAGTACCATTATTCCAACAATATACTATTGTAACGACCGTTACCCGATGTAACCTATACCTTATAGAAGGAACAGCAATAGATTGTGTAATGTCTCCAATATACTTGTTTTATTCCAAGCTTGACCGATCCCAAACACGGTAATGACTCTTTTCATACCGGCTTACTAACGTAGACATACAGTGTACCTCTTACATACACCTACCCACCAAACCAACAAGCTCCACTATTATCACAACTTTTCATCATCCAAGAGTAATACTTACTTTTTACGAGTATTACCCATCCCGTTTGTAACAATATTCGGATTATCACGGAATTATATTTGCGTATTTCAAAATAAAACCTTATCTTTGAATCAGGAAGAGACGATGCATACAAGTCAACTTAGTAATAAATCTAACTGTTTCTCTTGTCTATCTACCTACTTGATGCACCCTAACGTTCCTGTCCATAGACAAGCATACAGTTCCCAAATCCATTTTGTCCAACTTTTGATGTTGCAAGCGCAACGGGCATGTGGTACAATAAACTTCCATATTCACCCCTATTCCACTTATTTCAATATGACAACAACCGATTTAAATAAAAACTTGATAGAAGCTATCAAAGAAAAGCTACCCGTCAAAGAGAATATTGCCAACACACTGATGGACACGCTTTTCATTGGGAAAGAAGCCATCTACCGCCGCTTGCGCGGTGAAGTGCCTTTCACACTGGAAGAGGCGGCACTCATTTCCCGCAAAATAGGTATATCACTAGACAACATCGTGGGTGTCAGCTATGGTGACAACGCGCTCTTCAATCTGAATATCGTCAATCAAAATGACCCCTTCAATACCTACTACGAAGCCATCGCCAAGTATCTGAAAGTCATTCAAGCCTCAAGCCTGGATGAGAGTTCCGAACTTGGTACTGCCTCAAACACCATTCCACAAACCATTTACCTGAAGTATGGTTTACTGGCCAAGTTCCGCCTGTTTAAATGGATGTATCAAAGCAAGCACATACAATGCAAACACTTTGACGAACTCATTATCCCACAGAAGATATCAGACATCCAACAAGAATATGTACAGATGGCACAACACATCCATACCGTGGATTACATTTTAGACAACACCATCTTTCAACACCTAGTCAATGATTTACATTACTTCTATCAAATCCAGCTAATCACAGCCGAAGACAAACAACAAATCAAAGAAGAGCTACTACAACTCATTGACGAACTGGAAGAGATAGCAACAACAGGAAAAACCGAATCGGGAAGCCATGTACACATCTATGTCTCAAACATCAATTTCGAAGCCACGTACAGTTATCTGTCCCACGGCACATTCAACATGAGCCTCATCAGAATATACTCCATCAACTCCATTTCCACCCAAGACAACGACATGTTCCACAGCATCAAAGAGTGGATTCAATCGCTCAAAAAATTCTCCACATTAATCTCAGAGAGCGGTGAGATGCAACGAATTCACTTTTTCCAACAACAACGGGATATTATCAACACCATTTGATTTTTCTTTTTCGTTTTATGAAAAACGGAGTTTGCATTTGTTTCACAAAACAAACACTTGCAAGCGTCCGTTTTTTGTTTGCGCAATATCTTGCCGGCCAACATACACATTCTCTCTAATTAGAAAAACACCCCATTCCCCTTACTCGGTTTTTAGCACAACACTATCGTTTCCTTGCCTTAAATTTGCGTTTAAGAATAAACCACATACCACACAACCACAAAAAGGGAAGGAAACAGCATGAAGAATGAAATAGTAGACGAACTCATTGCAACGATGAAAGAACGGCTTTCCCACAAGCTAAACCTGGCAAACTACCTGACAGACATCCTATGCATGGGCAAAGAGGCCGTCTACCGCAGACTGCGTGGAGAAGTATCCTTCACCATTGACGAAGTGGCACTCATCTCGTGCAAACTGGGCATTTCCATTGATCAGATTATCGGAAACCATCTTTCAAACCGAGTAACGTTCGACCTGAACCTGCTCCACTCCACCGATGCCATGGAAAGCTATTACGAGATTGTAAACCGCTATCTTCAACTATTCGACTACGTAAAGACCGATCCCACAAGCGAGATACACACAGCCTCCAACCTGCTTCCCTTTACGCTATACTCCACTTACGAATACCTGTCCCGCTTCCGCCTATGCAGATGGCTCTACCAAAACGGGCAAATAAAAACCCCCAATACACTGGAAGGCATGCAGGTTGAGAACCGTATTATCAACTTGCACCGGAAGTTGAGTGAAAGTATCAAACAATGTCATAAAACGCACTTCATTTGGGATGTAAATATATTCGAATCCTTTATCAAGGAAATCAAATACTTTGCCAGCCTGCAACTCATTTCCCAAGAAGATGTCAAACGCCTGAAGGAAGAGCTCCATCTACTACTCACCTCCATGGAGCAATTGTCCATCAAAGGGCAGTTCAGCGAAAACCGGAACGTGTACTTTTACCTGTCGAACATCAACTTTGAAGCAACCTACAGCTACATCGAGAAACAGAATTTTCAAATCAGCCTGTTCAGGGTCTACTCCGTCAACTCGATGGACTCGCAAAGCCCTCAGATCTGCGAAATACAAAAAAACTGGATACAATCACTCAAACGACACTCCACGCTCATTTCAGAAAGTGGAGAAGCCCAACGTATCACCTTTCTGCAAGACCAGCGTACCGTGATAAACGCCCTCTGATTTTTATTCATTTTGCGCCACACAATCATCATTCCTTAAAACCACCAGACTAAAATTCCCTCTCCATCAATCAGATTTTCGATTATCAAAACATCCAATACAAAAATAAACCCATATCGACACAACAAAACCCGAGGATCTTATTTGTTTCGAATTTCAAAAAATAGGAAAGCGAAATGTCATTTATCAGTTGCATTAGGTTTTATTTTGTAACGGTCTTAGAAAAAAATACGATTCTCTGTTCGGATCGATATTACGATCTTTGCACTATCTAAATCCGCACGCAATGTGCAACCTAAAATGAGGGATTTCTGAATGAGAATAAACCGCCATAATATATATATCATACTCTTCCAGTTCGCATTGCTCACAGCCTTGTCTTCATGCATCGACGAACCCTACATCAGCCAACAGGCTGAGGGCTCGTTTATCAACATTAAAAAGACCAAAACTTATGAAGGCACTCATCCCGGGACGTCCGAAGACTATGTGGTGACCAACCTTCGCATTCTGGCCTTCGACTACGCTACCGGACAATGCAAATCGAACGTGTATTACAACGCTTCCAAAGACGACATCATACAACACCCCATCGATGCCGGAACATACAACCTGGTATTCCTGGCCAACGCGCCTCCTTATGTCAGTATAACCAACAAACTGGAGGCTGTTACCCAATATTCGGACCTGGACTACATTGCCTATCCCGAAGATGCCTTTGTATCGGAACGTATCATTCCCATGATACAGGAAGTAAAAAATGTAACTGTACTGTCTAACGGAAAAGGGATCATCGTCAACTCGGTTCAAAACAGCATACTGGAACTGGCGCTGAACCGCATGGCCGTGCGCGTAGACGTAGTGCTTGAAGGCGATGACAACTTTGATAGCGAATTCAAAGGGGTATCCTTCAGCAATCTGCCCGACAAAGTGCCATTAACCGGAAACTACCAAGGAGATCCCATCAACCGCAACGTCGTACGCACATTTACGGTGGCCGACAACGGAAACTATTTTTCAACTCCCACAGGAGGGACATCAACCCCCACGTGGTCGAAAAAAATAACACGCGTGGTTCTTCCGTCGAGCAGCCCAGCAGCGAATGACAACACCGCGGACGCCGTTACCTTTACAGTAAACATGCACGAACTGTACAGCCCTTCGTGTTTGCTCAAAATAACGGACAATCCCGACAACTACAGCTTACCCAATAACACCAAACTAGACCTTACCGGCATCATCAAAGAGCCGCTCGAGGTTAACATTGTGGCATCAGAGTGGCAAGACATCGACAACGACTGGAACATTGCTCCTGTACGCATTCTCAATGTATCACACGCAGAAGTCAGCATAACCGACTTTAACGGCGCACGTATCTCATTTTGGTCGAACATGCCCTTTGTACGTATAGATTCTACAACCATCCGGAAAAGCGACAATAAAAAAATGAATACCAATGAGGTATTCAATGCCCTAGCCAGTCAGTCATACAATCCACATAACGACGAACGCTTCAACTACAGCCCCGCCCAAGGAGCGGGCTATATGGACATCTTACTAGATGTACCCAACGAGGTCGGTTCTGAAACTTACGAAGTAACGCTGATAGCTTCCGAGAACCTGGATGGAACAAACAGTCTGAAGAAAAAAATCAGAGTACACGTTAAACAAGAAGGTGTACGCAGTTCTTTCGTTATGAATACGGCCAGTAACCCTTGGGAAAGCCCCTATGTAGGTGCGTTTTTCCGCAACAATGAAGTTGGTGAACGGGTTATTAGCGGAAACCGTTACACCTACTGGGCAGAATGGTCCGCCCAAGTAGTGTCGGGCACTAGCTTCATAAAATTGAGTACAACACCTAGCTTCGACCCCAACATCGGCACCAACAACCCGGGAAACCCCGAACACTATCCTGTCAACCCGAACAGTCAGAAAGGAGAGACCAGCCTAAAAATACAGGGAAGAGGACGCATTTATTTCAGAATAGGAATGACAGGCACAAATAGTAGTCAAAGCCCACGGTACGGAAAGATCAACATCACCTACCTGAACCATAAAGGAGACGGTACAACAGAAACGATAACAACCAGCCTTTACGTGCGCCAAGGCGAAGCACCCGACTACCTGATGCGATCCGGAAGTTCCGGTTCCAGTTATGGAAGGAAATTTGCGGCTTTCAACCTTACAGCAACCGACTTCAAGAACAATCCAAACACTACGGCCAAATACGTCACTTTCACATTAGCAAATAAAGATTCAAAAATAGACTTTGTAAAATATCCAAGCCAATCGGGTGCATTCTTCAGATGGGGATTCCCCACAGGAAGCGCTGCTTATGCCTATTACGCTTACCATCCTACCAACCAAACCCAAACAAGCGGTGATTGGAGCGTTTCGCCATGGCAACAGGCTAATTTCTATTCATATCCCCTATGGAAACCTGCCACCGGCACAAAAATGGCTGACTATTACGAAATATCACCCAGTGGTTTTGAACGCCCATCGGACGGAACCACTAGTGAAATTGCAACCAACAGTACCAGTTCAACGGTCTACCAATCAGACTGGCGTATGTCCTTATTCGGACCCGAAATGTTAGGAAATGCAGACAACAACACCAATACCGTAGCAAACGGAGGAAAACCATTTAATACGAGTTATACAACCAGCTTATACACCCCGAAAATATTAAACAATCTGCTTTACGGTTACTACGCTGACGGTTTTTTTGACCGCCGACCGATACAAAGTGGAAAAATGATAAGTAACGAAAATGGTACGATAGTTGACTACACAGGGGTATCACTAAACACCACCGAGGCTGCTTTCAGGGGCGTATTGATATTCAACTCCTCAACCAACGCCTCTCTGTTTCTGCCAGCTGCAGGACGTCGGTTAAACAACAACGGCAGTCTGGAATATGCCGGACAAACCGGTTTTTACTGGTCCTCGTCTGTTGCACCCGGATGGACCAATATCGTAGGCAGTACAGAAAAAGGTATGCCTTACGGTAACATCTGGAGTATGGAGTTTAATTACTCAATGACAAAACCCCTTGGTACAGCCTACTCGTTTGGCTATTCAATTCGTTGTGTACAAAAATAAATGATACAAACCATCCTACATAAAGTCAAACAACTCATTGGTGTGACAACACTGATACTAATGATCGTAGCTTGCGAACAGAGTCCTCTGTCCGACGATTCTACGACCGATCCGGTTGTTGAGAAAGTAAGGGTGGAGATTTTTGCCCGTGCTCAGTCGTATGACCAACCCGCAATACGCGCATTGGCCGACGAAAAGACTGTCAGCATGAAACCGTGGGTATTGGTGTTCAAGGGGTCGGGTGACAATGCCACCTTCATAGAAGCGGTACAAGCTTTCGAGATGGTCAGCAAACGTTATGTGTTGCTCACACCACAATCGGGCGCTGCTGGAGGCTACCAGTTGCTCATCCTGGCCAACCCGATGGGACTCTTCTACTACGGCAATGCCACAACAGGAATGACCTATAATATATCAAACCTGACAAATACATTGACAACAGGAGTCACCACGCTGAAACAAGTATGCGACAACCTGCTGTCTGAACCGTTGGCGGCTACCCAGCAGACAGTCATCCCCTTCAGCGGAGCAGGAGACCTCATACCCATGAGCTACCTGTTGCCACTCACTAAGATAGACAACAGCACCCAAATAGCAAACAGCGACGGAACATCGTTGAAGCTGGTGCGTACCATTGCCAAAATGAGCATCGTAAATAAGGATGATACTTTTGTATTCGAAGGAATCATGTCTGTAGCAAACGTACCCCGTCAGGGACGGATACACAAACTAGGAAACGGGATTATGGACAACAGAACGCATCTGACTACCTACCGGAAAGATGCATCCTACTCACAACCCATCATCACGGCTATTGCCAATAGCACGGAAACAACGCCCGTCTACCTGTACGAGTCCAATATACAGAACAATACGTATTTCATTATACGGGGTACTTACAATAGCCAATCGTATTATTACAAAATGGCAATCGTAAACAGTACGCAGCAATCCATAGACATTGTGCGCAATGCGTCTTACACCTTTAATATTATAAAGGCTAAAGGACCGGGTTACGACACCATGGAAGACGCTATTGCCTCAACACCGTCCAATACCAATTTGGACTACCGTATGACCGTAGACGATGGTGAGTCATACGAGATAATGGCTAATAACGATTATTACCTAGGGGTTAGCAATTCGGTGTATATTGTGTATGGAGGGAATAGTGATTATGAAGCTTTCAAGGTAATAACCGATTGTAGTACGATTTTTCCAAACTCTAATAAAATAGAGGATAATCGTAGTGAGGCTGATTGGGCATTCTATGTGAAAACTCCAACGACAATATCCCTCAAACCGACAGGCGACTCAAATCCACGCGTCACCGCGGTTAACGCAACTATTAGTGATTGGTTGATGTGGTATGAAGAAGGACAAATTAAATACGATCCCCCCAATGATCCTATTTATAGAAAAAACGCTTACATTATGCTCACGTTAGGGAACTTGAAGAAAAATATCCATATACGACAAAGAGGCATCATTGATAAAACCGGTTCACTACTCACATACCAGCCTGTTGTCAATAATAATCCTTCGCTACCCACAATTAATTATTACTGCTTATCGGCACAAATAGAAGACGGAACAAGTACTCCCAAATCATGGATCAAGTTATTACCATCGAGTGGCATAGAACGCGAAGATGCCGCTAATATCACCGTAGACAATGGAATAATCAAAATAAGTGTCCTCCCCAATAACACAGGAAGTAATAGAAGTGGCATTGTGTACATGACCACAGTAAAAAATCCAAATGGATCGAACAGCGACAACTCCATGCAACGAATCAAAATAAATATCTGTCAAGCAGGATGAACCGTGACAACGTAAATACACACAAGAAAGAATGAAAAAGCTCCTCATATACACACTCTGTCTGTTCGGTTGCCTAGCCACCGAAAGCCATGCACAGAAAATAGCAGTCAAAAGTAACCTGCTGTACGATGCTACCACAACCCTGAACCTAGGAATGGAAGTGGGACTGTCACGCCAATGGACGCTCGAAGTGCCGGTAAACTACAACCCATGGAAACCCAGCGACGGCAAACGCTTGCGCCACTGGGCTGTACAGCCTGAGGTACGCTACTGGTTCTGCGAACGCTTTCGCCGCACATTCGTCGGCATTCACGGACACTATTCGGACTTCAACGTGGGCAACTGGCCCAACTGGTCGTTCATCAGCAACAACATGCAGCAAAACCGCTACCAGGGACATTTGTACGGAGGAGGCTTTTCCGTCGGTCACTCTTGGATTCTGAAAAAACGCTGGAGCATCGAGGCCTCTGTTGGTGTAGGCTACGCCCACATCGTTTACGACAAATACCCTTGTGCCGAATGCGGTACGAAAGTGAAAGCCGACCGAAAGAACTACTTTGGCCCCACCAAAGCAAGTCTGTCACTGATTTATCTAATTAAATAAGCGTACAACAATGAAACAACATAAACTGATTGTAGCCACTTTGCTTATATGTGCCGGGACGCTCTGCCTTCCGACAACGGTGCAAGGACAAGTGCCGGACGAAGCGGTATCTATATTCCCTGTCAGCAAGGAACAGCACGGCGACATGCTACACATAGACATAGACATTGCCGTAGACCGCATCAAACTGAAAACGGCACAAGGTATCGACCTGACTCCTCAGATCGTAGCACCGGGCAAAACCTATAGCCTACCCATGGTATCGCTAAAAGGACGAAACGAATTCCTGGCTTACGAACGCAAAATGGCGCTTATGAGCGCTAGGGAAAAAGCGATCTACCAACACCCTTACATGGTGGTCAAAGCCTACAAACTGAAACACGACACCATCCATTACCGGTATGCCGTTCCGTTTGAGCCCTGGATGGCCGATGCCGAGCTGTACGTGCAACGCGACAATTGTGGATGTGGTATCGTAGAGCTGATGGATCTGGTGCAACTGGGTCCCATAACACCCGAGCTGCAACCCGATCCCACGCCCTACGTTCCGACGCCGTACTTAGCCTATGTACAGCCCCAAGTAGAAGCCGTAAAGCAACGTGAAGTGCAGGCCGAATGTTTTCTGGACTTTGTGGTGAACAAAACAGACATACGTCCCGACTACATGAACAACCCTCGCGAACTGGCTAAGATACGGGCGATGATAGACGAACTGAAAAATGACCGGAACATCGAGGTGAAGCAGTTGGACATCATTGGATATGCCTCACCTGAGGGTACACTGGCCAGTAACAAACGGCTGTCGGAAGGACGTGCCATGGCCTTGCGCAACTACTTGGCCAGCCGCTATAACTTCCCGCTGAATGCCTACCGCATTGTCTTTGGCGGAGAAAACTGGGACGGACTGGTACAGGTGCTGAACACGATGGACGTAGCATACAAAGACGAAGTACTGGATATTATCAACTACGTACCGATTGAAGCCGGCAGGGAGTCGCAAGTGATGAAACTCCGCGGCGGAGAACCGTACCGCTTCATGTTGAGACACATCTTCCCCTCGTTGCGTGTGGCTATCTGTAAAGTGCAGTACAACGTGAAAAGCTTTGACCAAGCCGAAGCGATAGAAGCATTCAAGAAGAATCCGAAGAATCTGAGCCTATACGAAATGTTCATGGTGGCGAGCCAGTATACTAAGGGATCGGATGAATTTATAGCGGTATTTGAAACCGCAGCCCAACTGTTCCCTGAAGACCCTACAGCCAACCTGAACGCGGCAGCCGCCGCCATCAGCCGCAACGAGCTGGACAAAGCGGAACGACACCTGAATAAGGTTCATACAGGAAAAGAATCGCCCGTATATAAGAACACGGCCGGAATGTTATACTTATTAAAAGGAGCCTATGAACAAGCAGAAACATTACTACAATCGGCTGCTGACAGCGGACTGGAAGCTGCCAAACAAAACATGGAGGAACTAAAGAAATGTACCAAACAGAAATAAACAAAACAGTGAACAAAAAGACAAGAAATCAATCAGTAATCAACAATTTAATTAGCAAAACAATGAGAAAGAAAAATTTATTTGTGTATGCATTGGCATCGTTGGCGATGTTCGGATGCAGCCAAAGCAATTTGACCGACGATGACGACGGTGGAAAAGGCGGTGGCGTAAAAGGAGAAGAAGCATGGATCGTACTGAATGTACAGAAATCAATTAGTGGACGCGCATTAAATGGCAATGACACACACAACGGAACAGCAGATGAAGGAAACGTGAAGACAGTCAAAGCAATCTTCTTCAACGGATTCTCTGATGCCAACATCGTGAGTGATATTGTAGACTTGACAATGGACGCTTCGGGCAATGCTGGAAATCCAGGTGCTAACGATGCATTCAAAATCAATACAAATTCAAAAAGTGTATTAATCGTAATCAATCCAACCGCAGCATTAAGTTCGGTAACTAAAGGTATGAGCTACAACGCCGTCAACAAAATAACAACAGCTAGCGTTGACGATGTTACAAAAGAAAACGGCACTGGAAATCAGAACTATTTCTTAATGACCAACTCTAAAGGAGGATTAGAGCCATCTGAAAGCGATGGAACAGACAAAGACATATCCAATTACTTACATGCAACCAAAGCTGACGCAGAGGCTGCAACTCCACTGACACTCAAAGTAGACCGCGTGGTAAGTAAAGTACGTGTAGATGCAGCTTCCGCAACCAGTGATGTAGCCGCAATCAGCGACATAGAATGGACTCTAAACGTAACCAATAAGAAATTATTCCCTGTGTCAAAAAGACTATATAGCTGGCGAGAAACCAAATATGGAAGTGCCATCCGTGTATGGTCTGACCAATACTTCTTGGGATCGTACCGCATTGACCCTAACTATGACAACGCACTGACCCCCTGGAGTAACCAAACGCTTTACAAGGCAGAATACGACTATTATACCGATGCTACGTCCAGCTCCATTACTTGGATTAAAGCAGATAAGACTATTGACTCTGGAGATTCTGATGACAATATCCCTAATTATGCGTATTGTCTGGAAAACACGCAAAACAAAGAAGGTAACTATTACGCCTATAGTACACAAGCTTTGTTGAAAGCGACATTCTTGCCCAAAAAGTATGCGATGCCTAATAACGCGGCAGACGATGCCGATCAGGAAACATCTAAAGACTGGATGAGTATTAATAGTGGTTTTTATCGTTATACGACACTGCTTGCATGGATCGAAGCCGAACTAACCAATAAATACAGCAATGTAGCAAATATTGACAACTACGAAACCAAAATCACGACAGCATTTCATACTTATTTGTCTGGATTAGGAGGCGGTATCACAGCTCCTACGATTATGGACAAAGCTGCATTTGAGGCTGCAGGTAAATCTGCGACAGAAGTTGTAGCTGACACAAAAGCTGCATTTGCAGCCTTACAAACTGCCGTAGAAGCAGCCACAAACAAATCAAGTGCCTCTACTGCCGATGTCAAATACTACACGGGAGGTATCAACTATTATCAGATCATGATTAAACATGATGATACAGACGAAGTTTCAAATGAGCTCGGAGAATTTGGAGTAGTACGTAATTCTCTCTATGACATTACTGTAAGTAAAATAGATAATCCCGGAACACCTAGTATTCCAGATCCAGATCCTAACACACCTGACGAGGCTAAGAACTGGTTGAAAGTGAAGATTGAGGTCAACCCATGGACATGGTACAAGCAAACTGAAATATTGTAACACCATTGCATAATGATACGGTTGGAGGGGAGGAGAGAAAGGTATCCCCTCTCTCTCCAATCCCTCCAACCGTTTTTCTTTTAAAAAAACAAGCTTTGCCGGAGAGCTTTCAAACTCCGGGATTTTAACCGACAGCGCCACTAGTGCGGCAGCCGTCCACCCAAATAGAGAACACCGAGAGAAGCCTGTTGCTTTTCCTCCCTATATACAGCCCAATGAACAATCCGAACATAATGAAGAAGAGAATCCGTTTTATTCATCTATTGATACTGACCCTGTGCCTTCCGGTACTGGAACTACTGACAGCATGCAACGACTTTAACGAAGATCTGCCCGAATGTCGCTTGTATGTCAAGTTCAAATACGACTACAACATCAAATCGGTAGACGCCTTCCACAAACAAGTGGACAAGGTGGAACTTTTTGTGTTCGATAAAAACGGGAAATTCCTGTTCCGGCAAAGCGAAGAAGGAGCAGCACTGGCTACCGGATACTACCTGATGACAGTGAACCTCCCCGTAGGCGAATACAAATTCATGGCATGGGTGGGTGCACACGACTCCTATGCCATAACCCAGCAAACCCGAGGCGAATCAGATCTTGAAGAGATGGAACTCAAATTGATACGCGAGCCCTCACTCATCATCGACAAAGAGCTGGAGCCGTTGTGGTACGGAGAAATTATCGACGTAAACTTTACAGGTAAAACCCACCAGACCGAAACCATCAATCTGATTAAGAACACCAATAAGCTACGCTTTGTGTTCCAGGGAAGAACCGACTCGTGGACGATGAATGTGAACAACTACTCTTACGAAATTATTGATGCCAACGGATATAACAATTACACCAATGACATTCTGCCGGACGACGTACTGAGTTACCAGCCCTACGTGATTCAGCAAATGAACCCTTCGGCCGGCGTAGTAGAGATAAACACCATGCGTCTGATGGCCAACCGGGCCACACGGCTTGTCGTAACCGAAAAGGCTACCCGCAAAAAAATGTTCGACATGAACCTGACCGACTTCCTTATCATGCTCAGACTGGACGAATACAGCCACTGGAGCAATCAGGAATACCTGGACCGTGAAGACGAATACAAGGTGGTTTTCTTCTTCTCGGAAGAGCAACCGTCAGACCGCCCCTGGTTATTGATGACCATCGACATTAACGGATGGACCTGGAGATTTCAGACGGAAGGGGAGATATAAAACCATTTAGAAATAGAAGCCAAGGTTCGCGTAACACTCCACTTGCTTATTGTTATCCGAATAACCTATATAGGCTTCGAGCGGTCCGAATTTACTGTTATACCCTGTCAGCACCGAAGCACTGAGTACCCCAGGGCAAACCCGTAGATAAACTTTCCGTTCAATACGCCCTGCAACTTATCATTACTGACCGCCATGTTCCCCATGGCGGTTAAATAATGCTCACGCCCCATGCGTTGGCGTGCCTTCAAGGCTGTTACCAGCAAGGCTTTTTGCCTGATCTCCATATGGGCTATACCTGCAAAAGGCATTTGCTGAGATACATAACGTGCAAAAGAATAACCTCCCAACGCATTACTATAGACCAACGGCACCTCTTTTCCCATTACGATACGGCCATACACCGAAGGAAGCAAGGAAAAACGGTTGGAAAGCGAAAGCACTCCCATCCACGAGGCATGTACGGCCGAGAATGGAGTGTGATCGGCATACTGCCACAGGTTATCCGTGTAGACCGTATAACCAGCCGTAAACTCCACACCACGCGAAGGATAATAGCCGCGGTCCAGCGTGTTATATTGCAACCGGGCGTAATAATTGAAGAAGTGTTCCGACTCAAGCGACAAACTTTCGTGCAAAGCATGAGACAACACACCGCTAAAATGAAAGTATTCGAAATTCAGCCCGATGCTGTACCTCAGATTCCTGAACCACGTATCGGATAAACTGAAATCACCCTGGTGCTGATGATACGTCATGTTATAGACACGGTCTCCTTTTTGATAGACATTCACATCGTTGTAACGATACTGATAGGCCAGGTTGATGTTCCGCAGAAAAAGAGGCTCCAGGGTATAATCCAGCCGGGCCTGATACTGTTTCCCCAACCGTCCGGTCAACGAGATGGAAGAAGGAACGCGCGTTTTCAACTTAAAGTTGGCTTGTACCAATAGCGAAGCAATATCTTCCGTATCAAAACGAATGCCCAAATTGACATTGCTGCCGCTTTTCTTCTCAAAGTGGAATTTCAAGTCATAGCCTCCCTCCACACTCTCCAGCGTATAGTATGCATCCAAATAGGCAAACTCACTGCGCAACAGGTTTACGGCGCTTTCTATCTGGTTCAGTTTGATGGAACTGTGTTCGCGCAACTTACATTTTTTCATGATGGTACTGGACGCACGGCTGTTTTCGTTCAAAAACAGAATATTCCTCACCATCACCGATGCGTCGTCCGCATAGGATACACAAGGCCTGTTCACACAAAAGGCGGTATCCGTACCATCAGTTTCCAACAACGACTTTTTGAGCGCCAACAATTCGTCCCAATGGGTGCGAACAGCCTGTTCGCCCCGGCACACCAGGGAGTCTATCGCCTCGCGTTCAAAGCTCATTGACGTAAAGCCTTTTGTGTCCACACGTACATGAAAATCGCTATTGGCAATGTTGCTCTCGTACTTTGACCGGCAAGCCACGTCAACCAGCTGGGTCAGGATGTCCGACACATTATTCAGCTCTTCCGGCTTCAGCAGATCCTGTTGCACCGTAGCCCCGATAATGATGTCCGCCCCCATAGCACGGGCTACATCCACCGGATAGTTGTTGGTCAGTCCGCCGTCTACCAACACC
>CABSGW010000016.1 GCA_902477365.1 uncultured Prevotellaceae bacterium | reverse complement strand
GCACGTGATTTGTAATCTCGGGGTCGTTGGTTCGAATCCGACAAGAGGCTCAAATATAAGGTGAAACTTTGAATTCAAAGTTTTACCTTATATTTTTGTTTTGATATGAGTGCGGCGTATACGGGATCAAGGATCAACGTAAAAACCTGAGGAGTGATTTTTTGAATTAGTATCTTTGCCTTCAAATTTATTTAGTATGGATTCCAATGGTTATCGCCTTCTGCTTCCTGAAGGTGCTTTAGATTACTTTGACCTTGTAGATGTGCAGGAAACCTTTTACGTTGATCCAAAGTTTGGGTTTTGCATATAAAAAATGAGATTGTGTCAATGTTTTGACATAATCTCATTTTCTGCGGAAAGGGAGGGATTCGAACCCCCGGTACCTCTCGGTACGGCGGTTTTCAAGACCGCTGTAATCGACCACTCTACCACCTTTCCAATGTTTATTATTCGTAGCTGATCGAATTCGAGTGCAAAAGTAGTTACTTTTTTAATATGATGCAAATTTTCAGACATTTTTTTTGATGAGAAATGGTCTTTTCGTATTTTTGCAGTAATAAGAAATGACACATGATATACCCCAATAATTTTGAAAACAAAATAGGATTCAACGAGATACGAATTGCTTTAAAGGGGCGATGCTTATCATCTTTGGGTACGGAATATGTAGATAATATGGCGTTCGATAATCAAGTAGAACGCATCGTAACCCGTTTGTTACAAGTTAAAGAGTTCAGGCGTATCCTGATGGTAGAGGATGATTTTCCTAATGAAAATTTTTACGATGTACGTTCACCTCTGCTTCGGATTCGTCCGGAAGGGACTTATATGGAAGAGTTAGAACTTTTTGATTTGAAGCGTTCTCTTGAGACAATATGGAATATAACTCGCTTCTTGAATAGAACAGAGGATGAAAGTTCTGTTCCGGCATATCCGACATTGCAAAAACTGACTGATGGGATCGGGTCTTTTCCGGAGTTGATTCGCCATATAGACCATATTATTAATAAATATGGTAAGATGAAGGACAATGCCTCTTCTGAATTAGCACGTATCCGCAATGAAGAAGCAGCTACCGTTCGAGGTATATCAATGAGTTTACGTGCGATTCTTCAGAATGCACAGAAAGAGGGATATATTGATAAAGATGTCAGCCCGACATTACGTGACGGACGGTTGGTGATACCGGTTGCTCCGGCGCTTAAACGTAAAATTAAGGGTATTGTACATGATGAGTCGGCAACCGGAAAAACGGTGTTCATTGAGCCGGCGGAGGTTGTTGAAGCTAATAACCGCATCAGGGAACTGAAGGGCGAAGAAAAACGAGAGATAATCCGTATATTGAAAGAAACGGCGCAGCTAATCAGGCCACGTATAGATGAGATCATACCCTCGTATCATTTCCTGGCAGAGATGGACTTTATAAGGGCAAAAGCGCTTTATGCAGATGCTATACAAGCTGTTGACGTAGTTCCTCAGGATAAGCCATTGATTGATTGGGTAGAAGCGATACATCCATTGCTTCAGCAATCTTTGAACAGAAACGGGAAAAAGATGATTCCATTGGATATTACCTTAAACAGTAAGCAGCGCATTTTGATCATTTCCGGACCTAATGCCGGTGGAAAGTCTGTTTGCCTTAAAACAGTCGGGTTATTGCAATACATGTTGCAATGTGGAGTACCTGTTCCTGTCAAGGAGAATTCTCATACAGGCATATTTGAGAGCCTGTTTATAGATATCGGCGATGAACAGAGTATTGAGGATGACTTAAGTACCTATTCCAGTCATTTACTTAATATGAAGCAGATGATGAAATATTGTAATGCCAATAGTTTGCTGCTGATTGATGAGTTTGGAGGAGGAACGGAACCTCAAATTGGTGGAGCTATAGCCGAAGCTATTTTGAAGCGTTTTATTGCTCGTTCTACCTATGGTATTATTACGACGCACTACCAGAATCTAAAGCATTTTGCAGATGAACATGAGGGGGTTATCAATGGGGCTATGTTGTACGACCGACATCACATGCAGGCATTGTTTCAATTGCAAATAGGTAATCCCGGAAGTTCTTTTGCTGTAGAGATTGCCCGTAAAATAGGAATACCTGAAGAGGTGATAGCTGATGCTTCGGAATTGGTAGGTTCGGAATATATTCAGGCCGATAAATTTCTTCAAGACATTGTGCGCGACAAACGTTATTGGGAGTCAAAACGACAAAACATTCATCAGCGTGAGAAACAATTAGAACAAGTCATTGCTCGTTATGAGCGGGATGTACAGGAACTGCAGACAAGCAAGAAGAATATCCTTGCAAAAGCCAAAGAAGAGGCCCAGGCACTACTTGACGAGAGTAATTCACGCATAGAAAATACCATCCGTACAATTCGGGAAACGCAAGCTGAAAAGGAGCGGACAAGGGAGAGTCGACAAGCATTGGAATCATTTAAAGCTGAATTGGAAAAATTTGCTGCTCAGGAGGAGGAAGATCGTATAGCTCGTAAGATCGAACAAATAAAACAGCGTAAGCAACGTAAAGAACAACGGAAACAGCAACAATTGGCAGTTGCCCATGTTACGCCAACTGTAGGGAAAACTGCTCAACCGCAGATACGCACTTTGCAAGTAGGAGATTATGTGAGAATAAAAGGACAAACAGCTGTTGGAACCGTTCAAGAAATAAATGAGAAAACAGCCATCGTGCTTTTCGGGATGATGCGTACGTCGGTATCTCAAAAACGGCTTGAAGCTACAGAAAAACCCATTGAACGTCCTGTGGCATTTCAGGCGATGGGTAAAGAAACGCACGATGCGATACATGAAAGGAAGTTACATTTCAGCCAAGATATAGATGTGCGTGGCATGCGTGGAAATGAGGCTCTTACAGCGGTTACTTATTTTGTAGACGATGCTATACTTGTCGGTATGTCGCATATACGTATTCTGCATGGTACAGGAACCGGTGCACTCCGTTCGATCATCCGAGATTATTTGAATACAGTACCTCAGGTGACAAGTGCTCATGATGAACATGTGCAATTTGGTGGAAGTGGTATTACAGTCGTAGAATTGGATTAAAAAAATGACTAAAATTTCCTCAGGAAATAATTTGCTATCTTATTAAAAATTCTTAGTTTTGCACAGATAATGTATATATACGGATATTCATAGTGTCGTCTATGAGAAAATCGAGTAGTAACAAAATATTCAAATAGATATAATACGCCGGAAAACAATTAATAATAAAGAATATGAAACTAAAGAAACGACTTAGTCAATTCGTCTTCAGATTGAGCATGTTAGCATTTCCTGCATGTCTCGCGTTCAGTAGTTGCTCTGACACCGTAGACGATTCAAATCTTTACACATTTACAGGAGAACTTGCAGCTACTTACTTGGAGAAAACGCCACAGTATAGTAGCTATAGTTACATCCTGAAGAAAGCAAAAATGAGTGATAAATCAAAATCTTCTATTCACGATTTGCTTTCGGCACGTGGCCATTACACTTGTTTTGCTCCTACTAATGAAGCGATACAACTTTATTTAGACTCTGTTTATCAGACACAAGGTTATGATATTACACAAATACCAGACTCTACTGCTGAATATATCGCAAAAAATAGTATTATCGATAATGAGAATGAAGAGGCTTACCAAACCAGAGATTTTGAAGGGACTTCTATTGAAAATAAAACATTAGCAGATCGCTATATTACATTGGATTATGAAACAGAAGGAAGTAAGGCTACAATAATCCTGAATTCAAATTCTCGTATTATTTATCCGGACGCCGAAGTGGAAAACGGTGTGATTCATGGTATTGATCATGTGTTGTCTCCTTCAAATGCCTATCTTCCAACATTGCTTGCGCAAACTCCTAGTACACGGATTTTTAGCAAATTACTTGAGGTTACCGGTTGGGATTTACAAATGTTGAAATTCCGTGATGTTGAGTATGAGAAACAAGAGCAACAAAGTTATGATGACGGAGTTTCTCCATTAAAACATAATACCGGATATACAGCTTTTGTGGAAGATGATCAATTATTCTTAGATAAAGGTTGGATTACAGAATTACCGATTATTGAAAATAATGAATTCACCAATTGGCCGACAATTTTTGAACAGATAAAATCCAAACTTCAAATGTTTGCAGAGAATGAAGGTGATTTTGAGGGAAAATATGTTAATACAAGTGATGATCCAAAGGATGCCAATAATATAGTTAATCAGTTCGTATCTTATCATTTGCTTCCGGCACGTATTGTGTATGATAAGCTTGTTGTTCACTTTGTTGAAATGGGTTATGCATACAAAACGCCTTCTGTAAAAAGTATTAATTGTCATGAGTATTATGTGACGATGGGTGATCGACGCCGTCTTCTGAAATTTACAGATGGAAAAGAAACCGGAGGCGTTCGTATTAACCGTTATTCAACTTATGATAAAGACTCATATGATGAACTCAGTGTGCCAAGGGCTGGTGTGTTAGTGAAAGAGCCAAACAAAGATGTTGACAACAATGCACTTAATGGTTGTTTCTATTTGATTGACGATATATTGTTGTATGATAAGGATGTACCTGGAGTGGTTCTGAATGAACGTATGCGTTATGATATAACATCTTTGTTCCCGGAACTTATGACAAATGATATTCGTCGTCCTTATAGTGGCTGGAAGAGTGTGTATCTTCCTTCAGGTTATTTAGCGGATGTAGAGTATGATGATGAGACAAAATACTTGTATTATCCTCAATATTTTACAAACTATCAGGGTGATGAGCATAATATCCGAGGAAATTATGATATGATTATGAAATTGCCTCCAGTACCTTACACCGGAACTTATGAATTGCGTTGGTGTATTCCTATTTTCCCGAATCGTGGTATGATGCAAGTTTACTTTGGAACAGATAAGAGTAATTTACCAGCTATTGGATTGCCACTTGACCTTCGTATGGAAGCTAGTAATCCGCTTATTGGCTGGGAAGCTGATACGGAGGATGAAGAATACAATGCAACTATTGATAAACAGATGCGTAATCATGGTTACATGAAGCCGCCTGCCCATGATGGTGTTGGAGCTAGCGGTAATCAGGTTACATCATCTATGCGTGATGTGACAAGTTTTCAACGTATTCGTAAAATATTATGGACGGGTGATGTAAAAGCGAACGAAACTTATTATGTACGTATGAAGACTGTATTGGATAATCCTAATACTATGTTGGTACTCGACTTTATGGAGTGGTGTCCGAAACAGATTTACAACAATCCGGCTAAGCCTGAGGATAAGTGGTAATCATCTTGTTTAGATTATAAGATTAAAAATGCCCATCTAAGAATATATTTAGGTGGGCATTTTTGTGTGTTATATATGAGGATATGAAAAATCGTGTTGTTGTCGATTTTGTCTGTGATATCAGTATTTCTCTCTTTTTTTGATCTGTGAAATTCAATGTTCTTTTGAGTGATATAGAAAGAGCCGTGGATTTTTCCCTTAGATGCCCAGTACATTTAAACGTGCTGGGCATCTAGTTTATCACCGCTGCTAACTCTTTTGCAGATGTTATTCAGCTTGATGCATAGTTTTTATTGGATAGGAAGATGAGATTGATTGCTGGTTTGTATTTTTAAACGGCGTCAATTAAGATAAGCTTTTCAAAATCTATAGTAAGACGAGAGATGAAAGCGCAGAGAGATTTTTGATGGTTCTGTTGAAAATAAGAAAAACTATTGGTTTGTATGGGTACTCAGTTTGTAGGTAATAGTTGGAAAGAGGAAAATTTACAATTGTTTATTTTACTTATATAATGGAGATTAACAGGAGAGTTTAGCTTTTTTATGCTTTAAACTCTATGTCGCTATAAAGTTTTTTGTACTTTTGAACATTCAAAAAAAGCATTGCATAATGGAAAACATAGATGTTGAAATTGCAGAAGGAAAACTAGGTGTTCTCTGCGTCGGTTTGGGAGCTGTAACTACCACTTTTATTACCGGTACATTGATGTATCGTAAAGGGTTGGGGATTCCTGGAGGGTCAATCACTCAAATGGCGAAAATTCGTGTTGGGCATGGTTCGGAGAAGCAATATAAGAAAATAGATGAGATTGTTTCAATGGCTCATGTTGATGATTTGGTTTTTGGGGCGTGGGACATCTTTTCGGAAAATGCATATGAGGCAACTCTACATGCAGATGTGCTGAAACAAAAGCATATAGATCCGGTTCAGGACGAGCTAATGAAAATTGTTCCTATGACGGCTGCTTTCGATCCTGATTATGTGACCCGTCTGCACGGACCTAACGTGAAGCAAGCTGCCACGCGGTGGGATATGGTTGAGCAGTTGCGTGCCGATATCCGTAATTTTGGTGCAGAACACCATTGCAAAAGAATGGTTGTTGTGTGGGCTGCTTCGACAGAAAAATTTATTCCCTATGAAGAGCCGGTACATGGTTCTTTAGAAAGTTTGGAGCAGGCAATGAAAGAGGACGATCGACAACATATTTCCCCTTCTATGTGTTATGCTTATGCGGCGTTGGCCGAAGGTGTTCCTTTTGTTATGGGAGCTCCCAATTTGTGTTTGGACATACCTGCTATGTGGCAGTTGGCCGAAAAACAACACGTACCTATTGCCGGAAAAGATTTTAAGACTGGCCAGACATTGATGAAGACCGTGTTAGCGCCGATGTTGCGTACCCGTTGCCTAGGGCTATCGGGTTGGTTCTCTACAAACATCTTGGGCAACAGGGATGGAGAAGTGTTAGACGCTCCGGAAAACTTCAAGACAAAAGAAGTCAGTAAGCTTTCTGTAATAGACAACATCTTGAGTAAGGAAGAACAACCGGAATTATACTCGAATATCTATCATAAGGTTCGTATCAATTATTATCCTCCTCGTAATGACAATAAGGAAGGATGGGATAATCTGGATATATTCGGTTGGATGGGCGAAGATTACGGAATGCAGATAAAAGTCGATTTTTTGTGCCGTGATTCCATTTTGGCGGCTCCTTTGTTGCTGGATTTGGCTTTGTGTGCCGATTTGGCGAAACGGGCCGGAAATTGGGGTATCCAAACTTGGCTTTCGTTTTTTCTGAAAAGTCCCATGCACGACTTTATGCAACATGAAGAACCGGTTCACGACCTGTTCCAGCAATATACAATCTTCAAGAATGAAATCCGCCGTTTGGGTGGATATATAGCCGATGAAGAGATAGATTAAGAGTTGATCTATCTTGATTTCAGTTAGTAAACAGGAAAGCTTCGCTGTTTTATGATAACTGTGAAGCTTTCTTTATTTTCATTAGATACAACTATAACGTGAGGAGTAGAAAGTCTTTATTATTGACATTGTTGTTTTGTCTTATCAGTGTCGCTACATTTGCTCAATTTGTAACGGGAGAGGTTGTTGATTTGCAGACCGGTGAGGGGATTCCTTATGTAAATGTAGTGTATACAGGGAAAGGAGTTGGAAGGCAGTCGGACGATAAGGGGCGGTTCAAAATACCTTACCATGCCGATTGGAAGAAACTGACTTTGACCAGTATTGGCTATAAACCCGTCACTGTGGTTATAGAAAATCCATCCAAGCCTTTGTTGGTGAAGATGGAGGTCAATGCCCGTTTGATAGGAGAGGCGACGGTGAAAGGAAAGAGGGAGAAATATACCCGGAAAGATAATCCTGCCGTTATTTTGATGCGAAAAGTGATTGCGGCAAAAGAACTGACCGATCTTTCTAATCGAGCGTATTATCGCTATAAGAAATATCAGAAACTCAATTTTGCCATCAATGATTTTACGCCGAAGGTGTTGGAGGAAGGACGTTTTAAGAAAATGCCCTTTTTGAAGGAACATGTGGAGCGTTGCCCTGAGACAGGTAAATTGATATTGCCTGTCAGTGTGGAGGAAACTCTCTCGCAACAGATTTACCGGAAAGATCCGAAAGCGGAAAAGAACATCATTTTGGGGCAGAAGGCTACCGGACTTAATGAATGGTTCAGTACCGGTGACATTATGAATGTCATGCTGAACGAATGTTTTACCGATGTCAATATTTATGATAATACAATCAGGTTGTTACGTTCCCAATTTGTCAGCCCCTTGTCAAGTACCCAGTCTATCGGCTTTTACCGTTATTTTATAGCTGATACGTTATTAGTGGGTACGGACCGCTGTATTGAGGTGACGTTTACGCCCAACAATTCGCAAGATTTCGGGTTTACCGGAAGCCTATACATTTTGGATGACTCTACTTATAGGGTACGTAAAGTAGAATTGGGTATTCCGTATCGTTCTGCGGTGAATTTTGTGGACGATATGCGTATAAAACAAGAGTTTGAACAGTTACCTACGGGTGAGTATGTGCTTTCATCGGACGAAATGCTTGTGCAACTTGAATTGTTGGACTTCTTTACCAAATTCCGCGTGAAGCGTACCACCCATTATCGTGATTATGATTTTGCAGCTATTCCTGAAAAAGAATTCAATTTCCTAGGCGATAAAAAAGTGGAAACCAATGCGATGATGCGCGATGAGAGATATTGGGCCCAGCAACGTCCGGTGGCATTGACGTCTTCGGAAGACTCGATGGGTGTTTTCTTGAAGCAGATGGAGTCGGTCAAAGGTTTCAATGTTATTCTGTTTATTGCTAAAGCCTTTATCGAAAACTTTGTTGAAACCTCTTCTGACCCTCATCGCCCCAGCAAGGTGGACATAGGGCCGGTCAACACTGTCATGTCCCAGAATTTTGTGGAAGGTTTCAGAATGCGGGCAAGTGCGCAGACTACGGCTCATCTGAATCCCAATTGGTTTGCCAAGGGATATGTGGCATACGGTGTGAAAGACCATCGTTGGAAGGGTATGGGTGAGCTTACCTATGCATTTGACAAAAAGGCTTATCTGCCCAAAGAGTTTCCGGTACATAATTTGACTTTTATGTATCAGAATGATGTGACGTCGCCTTCCGATAAGTTCCTGACGACCGATAAGGACAATGTATTCACTTCATTGAAGTGGACAACGGTTGACTTTATGAATTATGTGGAAAAGTATCAGTTGACGTATGAGCGGGAGTGGGGAAATGGTTTGAAACTTACAACGCGTTTGAAGCGCGAAAGTGAAGAGCCTACTGCGCGCCTGTTTTACCAACCGTTGGACGGACAGCTGATTCCTTCTACCGACCGATCTTCGTATCTGAAAAAAATAGAGACGACGGATGCCATGATAGGACTGCGTTATCAGCCAGGGGTGACTTATATCAACACCAAACAACGCCGTGTAGCAACCAATAAAGATGCTCCGATCTTTGAGCTCAATCACACAGTCGGATGGCGAGGGTTCTTGGGAGGCGATTACACCTATAATTATACGGAGGCAAGTATTTACAAACGCTTTCTGCTGTCGTCGTGGGGACGGATTAACATGAATTTAAAGGGAGGTGTACAGTGGAACCGTGTACCGTTTCCGTTATTGATCACTGCGCCGGCCAACTTGTCTTATATTAAGCAAGAGGGGACTTTCAGTTTGATTGACAATATGGAGTTCCTGAACGACCGCTTTGCTTCTTTGATGCTTTCTTGGGAACCTAATGGGAAAATTTTCAATCGGATTCCGCTTCTCAGGCATTTGAAGTGGCGTGAATATTTCGGTTACAATGTGTTTTGGGGAACATTGACCGATAAGAACAATCCAGGATTGGAGCAGAATCAAGGTGACGGCCGGTTATTTTACTTTCCGGGACATTTTTCTCACAACGGGATGTTCAAGCCTAGCAGTAGGGTTATGAATTCCGATTGTCCTTACATGGAGTGGGTTGTAGGCGTACACAACATCTTTAAAATACTCTGCGTGGATTATGTCCGGCGTGTTAATTACCTGGATGCTCCGGATGTGCAAAAGTGGGGAATTCGGATTCGCTTGGATTTCAGCTTTTAGAAAGCATGTGAAATAACGCTGACAAAATTGCTGATTCCGGTAGAATTTTGTAATTTTGACAGCAAATAGTACGGAAATGGATTCTTCAACTTTGCAGCGGGTAAAACAACGTTATGGAATTGTGGGTAATTTCGAGGCTTTGAATAGAGCCTTGGATGTGGCATTGCAAGTGGCGACGACCGACTTGTCCGTACTTATCGTTGGCGAAAACGGAGTAGGTAAGGAGGTGTTTCCACGTATCATTCACGACCACAGTGTGCGAAAGAGTAAAAAATATTTTGCGGTCAATTGTGGTTCTATTCCTGAAGGAACAATTGATTCGGAACTGTTCGGGCATGAAAAAGGGGCTTTTAGGTGAGCGTGAAGGCTACTTTGGAGTGGCCAATGGTGGAACACTATTTTTGGACGAGGTGGGAGAATTGCCTCTGTCCACACAAGCCCGTTTGTTGCGGGTGCTGGAAAGTGGCGAGTATATCCGTGTCGGATCCAGCGATGTACGTAAGACGGACGTGCGCATTGTGGCAGCAACCAACGTGAATATGGTGAAGGCCATCAGTGAAGGCCGATTCCGGGAAGATCTTTATTATCGGTTGAATACGATTCCTGTTTCTATCCCTCCCTTACGTGACAGAGGGGAAGACATTGTGTTGCTGTTCCGTAAGTTTGCTTTGGAGATGAGCGAAAAGTATAAAATGCCGGCAATACGCCTGACAGAAGAGGCAAAACAAAAGTTGATAGCTTATTCATGGCCGGGCAATGTGCGTCAATTGAAGAATATCACGGAAAATATGTCGGTGACATCGGAAGAACGCGAAATAACAGCCCAGATTTTAGCACAATATATTCCGGAAGAAACGCGTAACAATCAGCTTGTCATGTTGCGTAAAGAAGAGCCTTCCGTTCATAGCTTTGAGAACGAACGTGAAATTCTATATCAAATATTGTTTGACTTACGGCGTGATGTGACTGAATTGAAAAAACTGGTTCACGAACAGCATACAATTGAGCCGCAACCGGCAGCAACTCCTGTTACCTATTATCCGACTCCTACGTTGGAAGTGCCTTCTGCAGAAATTCAAGATCCTGAAGAGTATATTGAGGAATCTCTTTCGTTAGGTGATTTAGAGCGTGAGATGATTAAGCGTGCACTGGAGAAAAATCACGGGAAGCGTAAAAACGCGGCGCGGGATTTGGATATATCCGAGCGTACTTTGTATCGTAAAATAAAAGAATATGGCTTGGAGTAAAAAAATATATAACGGATTGTTGGTCTTTTGGGGATGTTTGATCTGCGTGAGTCTCTTCTCATGCAGTGTATCCTATAAGTTCAATGGTGCGTCTATTAATTATAACCAAATTAAAAGTATTCAGATAGCCGATTTTCCGATTCGCTCTACGTATGTGTATGCTCCTATGCATGCTATGTTCAACAATACATTGCAGGACGCATATGCCAACCAGACGCGTCTGAGTCTGGTGAAGCGGAATGGAGATTTGCAGTTGTCGGGCGAGATTGTGGAATACAGCCAGTTTAATAAGTCCATATCGGCAGAAGGATATTCGGCACAGACACAATTGAAAATAACCGTCAATGTGAGATTTGTCAATACAAAAAATCATAGTCAAGACTTTGAACGTCGTTTTTCGGCAACCTCTGAGTACGACTCTTCTTTACAGTTAAGGAGCGTTGAATCGGAATTGGTAGATCAGATGATAAAAGATATTACGGATCAGATTTTTAACGCAACGGTTGCAGACTGGTAATTGAATGGAACGCTTGGTAGAGTTAATAAAACACCCCGAACAATTGAATCGTGATACGCTATGCGAATTACGTTCCATTGTTGCGCGTTATCCTTATTATCAGACGGCTCGTTTGCTGTATTTGCAGAATCTGTTTCTGCTGCATGATGCTGCGTTTGGAGATGAATTACGTAAAGCGGCTTTGTTTGTGGCCGATCGACGTGTCTTGTTCCGGATGGTTGAAGGGCACAATTATGAAAATCATGCGAATAAGACCATCAAGAAGTCTGCTACACGGTCAGTTTCAACAGATCGTACAACCTCTTTGATCGATGATTTTTTGACTTCTTTACCCGCGGATGATAATCCGCATCGTAAACTGACGGTATCGGATGCTATGACCGATTACGCTGCTTTTTTATTGCAGATGGATGATATCGAAAAGCAGGAGGATACGCCTTTTAAAGGCCAGAATTTGATTGACGATTTCATAGAGCGGAGTCCGGAACGTATAGTATTGCAGGATAAGCCGGAGTTCTTTCCTGAAGTACCGGTGGTGACCGATGATGAAGAAACTGGTTTGGAAGAAGATTGTTTCACCGAAACATTGGCCAAAATATACATAAAACAAGGGAGATATGAGAAGGCGATTGAAATTATCCGCAAATTAAGTTTGAATTATCCAAAAAAAAATAGTTACTTTGCAGACCAGATTCGTTTCTTGGAAAAACTAGTGATTAATAACAAAAATAAAAAATAAATTTTAGATGTATACGGTTTTAGTCGTTTTGATGGTTATTGCATCGGTATTGATGTGTTTTATTGTGTTGATTCAAGAGTCTAAAGGTGGTGGTTTGGCTTCGGGCTTTTCCTCTTCCAATCAGATTATGGGTGTTCGTAAAACCACAGATGTGATTGAGAAAACCACATGGGGATTGGCAATTGCGATGGTTATCATCAGTGTCGCTTCTTCCTATGTAATACCTGAGGCAGTAAATGAGAAATCAGTTATGATGAAAAATAACACGATAGAGCTTCCTGCAGCACCGGTTCAGCAGACAACTCCTGAGAAAAATGCCACACAGGCTCCTGCTGCTCCAGCAACAGATGCTGCACAGCAGCCTTCTACTCCCGCAGCAAATTAATCTGCTTTAGTGGGACTCGGGAAATATAAAGGATTGATTTGAGAGGGTCGATCCTTTTTTCTTTTAAAAACATCATCTCAAAAACAGAATACAATGAATATAGCGATAGTTGGTACTGGTTATGTTGGTTTGGTTTCGGGAACATGTTTTGCCGAAATGGGTGTGGATGTCACTTGTGTGGATATTGATACTGAAAAGATAGCGCGTTTGCAACATGGCGATATTCCTATTTATGAACCGGGATTGGATGAGATGGTTTTGCGTAATCATCGGGAGGGTAGACTTCATTTTACGTCTGATATCCGTTCATGTCTGGATGGTGTTGATATTGTGTTCAGCGCGGTGGGAACTCCACCTGACGAAGATGGCAGTGCCGATTTATCCTATGTATTGCAGGTTGCACGTGAAGTAGGTGCTAACATGAACCATTATATGGTTCTGGTTACAAAAAGCACAGTTCCGGTAGGAACAGCCCGTAAAGTAAAAGCTGCTGTTCGTGAGGAATTGGATAAACGTGGGGTGGATATTCCTTTTGATGTAGCCAGTAATCCGGAGTTTTTGAAAGAAGGTGCTGCCATTAAAGATTTTATGAGCCCCGACAGAGTTGTGGTCGGTGTCGAGAGTGAACGTGCAAAGGAGCTGATGACTAAACTCTATCGTCCTTTTGTGCTGAATAATTTCCGGGTTATTTTTACCGATATTCCCTCTGCCGAGATGATTAAATATGCGGCAAACAGTATGTTGGCTACGCGTATTTCTTTTATGAATGATATTGCGAACTTATGCGAGATTGTGGGTGCAGATGTCAACATGGTACGTAAGGGAATAGGAGCCGATACAAGGATTGGTAGCAAGTTCCTGTATCCGGGTTGCGGTTATGGTGGATCGTGTTTTCCAAAAGATGTGAAGGCCTTGATTAAAACAGCTGAACAAAACGGCTATGAGATGCGTGTGTTGAAAGCGGTTGAGGAGGTGAATGAATCGCAAAAATCAGTTTTGTTTAATAAATTGTTTGCTTACTATAAGGGGGTGTTGAGCGGAAAGGTTATCTGCCTGTGGGGATTGGCCTTTAAAGCTGAAACCGATGATATGCGTGAAGCAACGTCTTTAGTTACGATTCGTTTATTGCTTGAAGCTGGTTGCAAAGTGCGTGTTTACGATCCAGTTGCAATGGAGGAATGTCATCGACGTATCGGAGATGTAGTCTATTATGCACGCGACATGTATGATGCAACGTTTGGAGCGGATGCACTTCTTTTATTGACAGAATGGAAGCAATTTCGTCTGCCCGGTTGGGGAGTAATTCGTAAGGCGATGCGCCATCCGTTAGTGATTGACGGACGGAATATTTATGATCCGGATGAGATGAATAAAGCCGGTTTTGAATATTTTTCGATAGGGCGATGACGCAGCATACAGAGCCGTGGTTGAAGTGGGCCAATGAGCTGCAAGTAATAGCTCAAGCTGGTTTAACGTATGCTTCGGACTCATACGATATCGAACGTTATCTGCGCATACGCGAAATTGTGGCGGAAATGATAGCTTCTGGTGCTGGTGCGGATTTGAGTAAGGTGAAGGCGGTATTCGATGAAGAAGCTGGTTATTTAACTCCGAAATTGGATACGCGGGCTGCCATTTATAAGGAAAGAAAGATGCTTTTGGTTCGTGAGGCTGATGGACTTTGGGCACTTCCGGGTGGATGGTGTGACGCTCATTGCACTATAGGCGAGAACCTTCAAAAAGAAGCTTTAGAAGAAGCAGGTGTTTCTATTCTCCCAGAGCGATTAGTAGCTTTGCACGATATGAGACGCCATAATGTAGCGATGTATGCTTATGGTGTCTGCAAGGTGTTTATTCTATGTACATGGCTTGGGGGCGATTTCCGTGAAAATATAGAAACGACAGAAAGCGCATGGTTTGGACCGGATGAGTTACCTCCTTTAGCTACGCAGAAAAACACGAGCGAACAGATAAAACTTTGTTTTGATGCAGCAGAAGGACGTCTTGAACAGCCGGTTTTTGATTGACAAGGTTTTATTTCATAGCATACTATTATACGGAATGCGCTTCAAATCTGTTTGAAGCGCATTCCGTATAATAGTATAACTTACAATCTTATAAATCGTATGCAGTCAGTTCGGCTATTGTATTTTGTAAATCCCTTTCGGTAGATAACGTTTGGTCTACAGTGTCATAGTAGAGAGCTATTTCTGTTAAGTAATCAAGGAGAGAAATATTTCCGCTTTCGAGTGCCGAGTTCAGACGGGGCGTGTTGTTCTGTGTCAGAAGTGCATTACGATAGGCCGTAACGGTTTTTTGTAAACTTAATGCTTTACGGTATAGCCCTTCCAGGCGATTGCGCTGTGTTTGCCGTATGGCTTCTTCTCGTGTCTTAGCTGTTTGCACCGCAGCTTTTGCCTGTTTCACTTTATTCTTGTTAGCCCAAAGCGGAATAGACAATCCAATTGAAACACTTTTCTCGCCTTCTCCATTCCCGATGTTCTCTTGTTCATATCCGGCTGTGATGCTGGGTAAACCCTCCATACGAACCTGCTTACTATAGGATTGCTCAGCAATCGTTATTTGGCGAGCTTGTGCTATTTCCGGCGATTTTGATTCAGCCATTGTGTACCATTGGGCGAAGTCATTGGGTAATAACGTTGGTTCATACGCTTGTGCGCGGGGTGTGATAGGGATTCCACCATTTAAGTTTAGCAACGTATTCTGAATGTTTTCCTGTTCGATGATGGCACGCTCCAATGTTCCTTCTATACCAGTCAGGCTCAGCCGGGCTTTGTTATATTCCAGTAGACTGGCATCACCGGCTTTTAAGCGTTTCTCAAACAATTTTACCGTGCGTTGTGCATGCTGTTTACGCACTTCAAGTTCCCTTATCTGGTTGTTCTGATACACCAATTCGATGTAGGCTTTTTTGGCTTCCAGCAACAGGTTGGTTCTTTCTACGGCATATTGCAGTTCTATAGCCTCATTCCGTTTACGGCTTGTGCGTTGTTTAAAGCCACCGATGGTTGCAACATCCAGTTCTTGTGAAACACTGATGTTCTGGTGTGAGCCAGGTTCGGATGGATTTCCCCATACGTGCGAAACGCCAATTTCCGGATTAGCCAGAAATATACCTGTTTTGTTGCCCAGTTTTTGGGCATTCGCATCCTCGCGCAGTGCCTTTAGTGTAAGATTGTTCTGCTCAATGTCTTTAAGCAGAGCCGGTAGCTCACCCTGTTGCGCAGTTGCTGTGAGTGCCAAGCTATATGCTATGATGAAAAATAGTTGTTTCATAAAGTACTTTCATTTAATTCTTCAAGAGTATGTTTATTTGCATTCTTCCGGTGCATGTACAGATACATAACCGGTACCACAAAACCGTTTAACAGTGTGGAGCTAAGCAATCCTCCCAATAATACTTTAGCCATAGGACTTTGAATTTCGTTACCGGGCAAATCGCCAGCCCATGCAAGTGGGATGAGTGCCAAGCCTGAAGATAGGGCTGTCATCAGAATAGGATTCAATCTGTCTAATGATCCCATCATGATGCTTTCGTGCAGGGAGTGTCCTTCGGCCATCAAACTGTTGTAACGGTCAACAAGCAACATTCCGTTACGCGTAGCGATACCAAAAAGCGAAATGAAGCCGATAATGGCCGGTATGCTGAGTACACTTCCCGACAGTGCTACGCTAAACACGCCACCAATCAGGGCCATAGGCAGGTTCAGCAACATGATGGCCGATTGCTTCATACTTTTGAATTCACGATAGAGCAATACAAAGATAATAAGTATTGAGAAAATAGAGGTAATCAGGATGGTACGTGAGGCTGCTTGTTCACTTTCGAACTGTCCTCCATATTCAATGTGATATCCTTCTGGTAACTGAATTTTTTCTTCAATCTTCTCTTGCATATCGTTTACCACGCTGCGAAGGTCTCGTCCGGCAATGTTGGCCGAAACAACAATTTTACGACTTACGTTTTCTCTGTTAATCGTATTCGGACCAGCGGCTGATGTGATGTCGGCTACATAACGTAATGGAATCTTTTGTCCATTGGCATCAATCGTCAGGTTGCGGATAGCCTCCATGTCTTGACGGCTTTCATCATTAACCTTGAGTGTCAGGTCGAATGTACGGTTACCCTCATAGACCTGAGAAACAGTCTCTCCTGCCAGCAATATACTGACAATATCCGAGAATTCGGGTAGCGTGATACCATAGCGGGCTAACATCTCCCGTTTGGGAGTGATTTTTAGCTGTGGACGTTCCACTTGTTGTTCCACATTCAGGTCTGCAACGCCTTCCACTTCGCTAACCTCGTTTTTAATTTGGTTGCCAATGGCAAATAGTCTATTCAGGTCCGTGCCGAACAACTTAATGGCGATATTGGCCTGTGTTCCCGACAACATAGCGTCTATACGGTGGGTGATGGGTGCGCCAATCTCAATGTTAGCACCCGGAATTGTTTTCAGTTTGCTGCGAATTTCGGCAACAACCTCATCTTTACTTCTATCTTTCAACTCAAAAGGAGCTTCTATTTCCGATGTATTCACCCCAAGTGCATGTTCGTCCAGTTCGGCACGACCGGTTTTGCGGCCGACGGTTTTAATTTCCGGAACAGATAATAGTAACTTTTCAGCTGTTTGTCCAATGCGATCAGACTCTTCCAATGAAATACCGGGAAGTGTGCTTACGTTGATCGTGAATGAACCTTCGTTGAATGGAGGCAAGAAGCTACGGCCAAACTGGGACAGCAATACCAGCGCAAGGATGAAAAGCCCGGCAGTGCTGCCTATTACGGTGCGACGATGATTCAAAGCCCATTTCAGAAGTACGCTATATGCTTTTTTCAACTGTACAACCATGGCTGGTTCGTTATGTTCTTTGCCTTTCTGATTAGTGGCGTTCAGCAGATAGAAACATAACACGGGGGTCAGCGTGAGCGCGATAAAGGTTGACGCAAATAACGAGATGATAAATGTAAGTCCCAGTGGTGCAAGCATGCGCCCTTCCATACCCGACAGGAAGAAAAGCGGAATAAAACTCGTTACAATAATGAGGGTTGAGTTTAAAATGGGCATGCGGACCTCTTTGGAAGCATCATAAATCACTTGTAGTTTGTGTTTGCGCAGCTCTTCGGGTAACCGATGGTTTTCACGCAATCGTTTGTATACGTTTTCCACATCGACAATGGCATCATCAACCAGCGAACCGATGGCAATGGCAATACCTCCCAAGCTCATCGTGTTGATGGTTAAACCGAGTGCTTTTAGCGTGAGGAATGCCACCAAAATAGACAAGGGAATGGTAATGAGTGAAATGATGGTAGTACGTGTATTCATTAAGAATAGGAACAGTACAATCACTACAAAGATACCCCCTTCGTAGAGCGACTTCTGCACGTTGCTGATAGAGTTGTTGATGAAGTTTGCCTGGCGGAATATGTCCGTTGAAATGTTGACATCTTTAGGCAGACTTTTTTGCAAGTCTTGCAGGGCATGATCTATTTTGTCGGTCAGTTCCAGCGTTCCCGTGTTAGGCTGTTTGGTTACAGTGACCAGAACAGCGGATTCGCCTTGGTAAGAAGCTGTACCCAATTTGGGTGCTTTTGCCCCGATGCGTACTTCCGCAATGTGTTTCAAGAGGATGGGAGCTTGTCCGTTTGCTTGGTTTTTCACCACGGTTTGGGCTATTTCCTCTGTTTGGTTGGTTGATAGTACGCCACGTATGATATACTCGTTACTGTATTCGTACAACACACCTCCTGAGGCATTGTCGTTCATACCCTTCACACTGGTTGACACTTCGTCCAGGCTTACCCCGTAGTGTTTCATCTTGTCGGGATGCAGCAATATTTGATATTCCTTCAGGTCGCCACCCATTACGGCCACTTGCGAAACACCGCCTGTAGATAGTAGTCGGGGACGTATGGTCCAGTCGGCCAAGGTTCGCAGCTCTTGCATGGAAGTGGTACTGTCTGCCGTCAGGCTGATAATCATCATCTCGCCGAGGATCGATGATTGTGGACCAAGGGTAGGGTTACCGGCTGTTGGGGGCAACATGTCGCCTATGGTTGCCAGTTTTTCGGAGGTGATTTGGCGGGCACGGTAAATATCCGTACCCCAAT
>CABSGW010000015.1 GCA_902477365.1 uncultured Prevotellaceae bacterium | reverse complement strand
GGTGTATGCCCGGCCGTTGCAGCAGCCAGCGGTTCACCAGCGAAAAACCGGAAAAGTCGTAATCGCCACCCTTAAAGGTGAAGTACGAACCGCCGTCCGTGGCATCCTCGCGTCCCGTAGTGGCCTGTAGCTCCAAAAAGTTCTGCCAGCTCCGGCCCTCGGGCGTGAGGGTCAGTTGCAATGCCCCGGCATAGGTCTCGCCCTTATACTCGCGGGGATAAGAGCCCACGTCCGAGGAAGACTGCCGCATGTAGTCGCCAAGTCCCTTCATCAGGAAGTACTTATGGTTTTGTTGCGTATTGATGATGGCGTGCGAGGTAGAGGCACTGTACAGCTCCACATTGACGGCTGCACCCAGCGCAACACCCGGCGAAAGGCGGTATTCGGCTCCCGGGGTGATGCGGATGCGGGTGGCGTCGGTCTTGGGCCGCGGGTCGGTCTGGTCGGCCGAACTGCCTGTAAGCAGGTTCAGGCCCAGTCCGGCCACCCAGCGGCTGTTCACCCGATAGGCCGCCGATGCGCCCAGGTCGAACTCCTCCAGCGACACGTCGCTCGCAATGGAGTCGCCCAGGATAAAGGGATTGCCGGACGAAAGATAAAGCGTGGAGTTCCAAGACCGTTCGCGCTGCACCATGTTGCGGTAGCGGATGTGCCCCTCCAGGTCGAACCGTCCCAACCGCCGCAAACCGCTTATCATTACGCGGAAGGCGTCCTGATGGGGCGATGCGTCGATGGCATGGAAACGGCCCTTCTGCCACTGGTAGTCCAAGACGGCCTCGCCTGCATCATACACGGTGTTACGCGTGAGCCGCACCGGATTCAGGCTACCAGCCTGCACGTTGTAGAGCCGGTTTACCTCGGCGTGACGAACCAAAAACAAGGTGCTGTCGGGCACGTGGGCCGCCACCGCAGCGCCCCAAAGCGGGAGCACACAAAAAACGCCCCATCTCCGTATTCTAAAGGTTTGAAACATACGCTGTCTGTTTAGTTTGGAATAATTGTAGTATGACTGGCCCGACCCCCGCCCGCCAAACAAGGGAAGAGGGAGAAGCCGCAACCGGACATGCCTGCACCTTCTTCATCTTCCCCCGTCTGTTTAGCGATGAACGGTCTGTAAACGCCGCCGTTAATCTGCCTGTGTAGGCGTCTGGCCAGGTGTAAGCGGCTGGTTATTCAGGAAGTCCTGGTTCGAGTTGTTGGTATCCTGATAGTAAGCACGTCCGCCCTCGATACGCGTCACCTTGCGGCGTACACACTTTCCGCTCCATGCGCTGCTGGCCAACACGCCTTGTGCGTCGTCTTTGGGCAGGAACGTACCGTAATGTACCTCGGCCGTCGCGTCCCAGATGTCTACGGCGTCAAGCACATATTTGCTGGGTATCATCAGGTATTGCATAGTGCTGGTAGTACCCGGAGTGGTCATGATATTGGCCGGATCGGAGGCGAAGTCCTGCGGAGTTACGCCCTCGGGGCAGCGTGCCAACACGTAGGCGCGACCGAAGAAGCCCAAGCCGAACGCTTTCATATAGGCGTTATTCTGGAAAATGACATCCAGGTTGGCAGCAGGATAGTCTATTTCACCTTTCACGTTGTCAATGTAAATTTCCCATTGCGCCTGGCTCAGGTCGGGACAGTTGTTGTCCTCTGGCGCCAGTTCGCTGTGATTGGCAGCATCGTTAGCCACCACCACGCTCTGTCCCGGCAACAAGGGGTGTTCCGTACCGCTTCCCGGGAAAGCCACTACCGTGCCCTGACCGTTTTCATAGATATCGGTATATCCGTTGGCCTGCCAGGCATTGGCACTGCTTTGACCTCCTTGTGGCGAGCTCAGAATAAGTCCGTCCAGGTATTGCACCTCGTCCGAATTGTTCACAATCTCGAAATAACTGTCCATCACATACCCGGCCTTTCCGCCCGTTGTATAGATGGCTTTGAACACCAGCGGCGACTGGATGATTTTCTCCAGCTGGACGGTAGCCGTCATGTCGCCATACAGTTCCACATCCTTCTTGCCGCTTACATAGGCTGCGGCCTCGTCGGCCACCTTGCCCGAGGCTATCAGCTGGTACTGGCCCTGAAGCAGTTTCAGCTCCTTGCTCTCGCCTGCCGTCAGTTCCAGCGTATCGCGGTTGCCCTTGCTGTTGGTGGCTATCACCTTCAGGTGGTCTATGTTATCGGCAGCCATTCCGTCGGGCAACGCCACATTCACCGTCAACGTGTGCATTTTGGGTCCTCCATTGTTGTCGTCGCTACACGAAGCGAGCGTAAAAATACCGGCCAGCAACATCCAGCAGGCGGTCATCATTTTAAAGTTGTTTCTTGACATACTCATTGAGTTTTAATAGATAGAATAAAACGTTTGCTTAAAGGGTTAATTTCAGTTCTGCGCCGAAGTACATAGAGGGATACAGCTGGCTTTTGCTGCGGCTGTAACGACCTGTATGCCACTTCGACATATTGGGAAAATTGTTGGCTATGAAAGAGACCTCGCCAACGCGTCCCAACTCCTTGGTGAAGCGGAAATTGAGCAACACCCAGGGATCGATCACGTCTTTCTTAAAGGCATAGGTCAGGTAGCTTCCGTTCATCAGCTGATAGGTAGGATTAGTCTCGAACTCCGGTTGCCAGGGAGTGTAGGTACCGGTTTTGTCGTAGAAGCCCAAGGGCGAGACAATGAGCCGCGAACCGTCTTCCGAAGTATGGTAACGCACTGTGCCGTCGGGGTGTTCGTAGGTGTTGCGCCTGCTCTCGTACCATACTACTTGCAGGGTGGTGGTAAACACCATGCGCACAGCGGGTATATGGGTGATGAAACGGAAATTCGTGTTGAAACGGTCGTTCACCGTACCCGATCCGGCCGGCATCACCGGCACATAATCGTATGTTTTGTTGATGTAGTTGATACGGTCTTTCTCGGACGTGCGTTTGATATGGAACCAAGCTCCGTCTACATTGAGCGAAGTGCGCAAGGCCTTCCAGGTGCCCAGGTCAAACATATATTCAATACCTTGCTTGAACGAGCGTGTGGTGTTGTCGGGCCTGCTCCAGGTGTTCATCATCACCTGTTCGGTACGGCTGGCCGTATGGTGCACACCGTTCAGCTGATAGCTCACGTCCGTTCCGTCGAACCGTACGTTCGAGGCCTCGACCGGTACATCGAACTTGTCGTAATGCGACCACAGCAGTTGCGACGCGAAGCCGTATTCATGGCGGTGCAATTCGTTGAAGTAGGTAATAAAGCCCTTCACGTTTCCCAGACGGAAATTCACGCCGGCCTCCCATTTGCGGCTGTTCACCGGCTTCAGGTTGGGATTCTGCGTATTGCTTACCACATCGGTGGTGAGCAAAGCCAGGCGGGAGTCTTCCGTAGTACCGTATTTACTCAGGCTCACATAGTCGAAATAGGCCTTGTCCGGATACAGGTAGAGCAATGTCGGCATTTTGTTGGAGATGCCAAAACCACCCGTCAGGCTCAGTTCGTCAAACCAGGAATTGTTGTGACGGTCAAGCAGGGTAAACGAGGCGTTGACACGCGGTTCGGCCACAAACAGGTTGCTGCGTCCGCCGCTCTTGCGGCTGTCCAGAAACAGGTTGCTCAACCTGACACCGGCCGAAACCTGCAAGGGACGTCCCGCCAAACGTACCGAAAGACGGTCTTCCAGGAAAGCCGAAAGCGTCTGCAAGGCCGGAATATCTTTGTAGGCCCGCGGGCGGAGTGTCTGTTCGCCCTGTGCCTGTGGCGGAGCGGCAAGGTCGAACTCCAAACCGTCGCCCCGGTTGGCATCATAGGTGTAGTCCACACCCAGCCGCACGGTGGTGAAGTTGTTGCCCGGCAGGGCGATGTATTTGTTTGCCTTGAGTTGTGCGTAAACATTGACCGGAAGCCCCTCGATGCGGTAATCGGAATAATAGGCCTTGTTCATGAAATAGGCTTCGTGCAAACCGGGTTGGCTCACATCGGTCACCACCCCGTCGGGGTTGGAGATCAGGTTATGATGCTTGTCCAGCGTACGGGCTACCTGTGCCGACAGGTTATAGTCCAGTCCCGTAAGCCAGCGGCGGTCGGCCAACCAGCTTCCGTTGACGGACAGACGTCCGCCCACATTCTTATTGGTAAAGGTAAGATCCTGCTCTTTCTGCTGGGGATCGTTGCGCCGCGAATTGATGTTGGAATAAAAAGCGCTTTTCACGTTCAGCGACAATGGGCCGAAACGATTGGAATAACCGGCCGAAGCCGTCACACGCTCGTAGCCCAAGTAGTGGCGGCGCGTATCGCCGTAAGATTGCGAATAGTCTACCCCGAAGTTGGCAGCGCCACCGCCTTTCAAGGCAAAGCCTTTGCCGGCAAACACCAGTTTCGAGAAGGGGTCGGCCTTGGCCTTCACCTCCAGCGGGGTGACACCTGCCTTGGTTTTGACCAGTACCACACCCGAAGTCAGATTGCCGTATTCCACGGAAGGAATGCCGCGGATCACCTCGACCGACTCAATGTTGTCAGCGCTCACGGTGCGCAAATCGGTTCCCCGACCGGCGGTTGTTTGGTCGCTCATGCCATCGCTCTGCCCACCCGAACCCGAACCGTAGCGGGTGGGCGAGAGCACTTGCAGGTTGGCATCGTTGCTCAACGGCGTACCGTCTACCACCACCGAAGTGCCCAAAGCATTGTTCGCATTGTTTCCTATTTCGCGTATCTGCGCCTGTGCCAGATTGTTCAGGTTGGGGTTTACCGTCAGATTGCCGGGAACCAGCTGAAGCAAGTCGGCCAGGCTCTTAGGCTGGATGTGCCGGATGGCCTCCTCACCGATGGTGGATTTCGACCCCATGCGGCTCTGTGTGGCCGTCACCGTAACACTCTTCAGCTCCAGGTTCAGCCGCTTCATCTGCACGTCAAGGCGTTCCCTGCCCGTGCGTACCGTCAGTTTACCCGTTACGGTTTCGTTGCCTACAAACGAAATGCGGTAATCATACGTACCGGCCGGCACACGCGCCAGGCTGAACTGCCCGTGCTTGTCGGTTAACGTCATCAGCGAACTGTTCAACACAACGGTAGCCAGTTCTACGGGTGCGCCTTTCTCGTCTTTCACACTGCCTTTCAGGGTAAAGGTCTGTGCCGACAAACGGGATGAGAAAAACAGGAGCAGCATGCAGATGGAACTCCATCGACAAAAAGCAGGGGTTTGTATCAACAACGCATTCATTGCACGGGTATCTCAATATGTAACTTTATTCAACCGAAAAGACTCATTCTTTTCGAGCTGCAAAGTTACGCGCTGATTCAACGCCCCGAAATACCTAATATTGGGTATTTTACGCGTCGGTTTGGTTACGGACGGGTATGCGCCTGTAAACACATTTCCCCGGAAAAAAGCCTTTTCCGGGGAAATGTGGATTGATTATAGGGGATGTTTACGTACCCTTATGCGTCATAATCTCAAGCACGCGCTTGTCGGTCTCGTTCATGGCATCGGCACCTATGTTCACCAGGTTGCGGATGCTTTGGTCCACATCATCGTCGATGATGCCCTCGACCGACGACACGCAGTTGCCCTGCATGGCCAGCATGGCCGACAGCACGGCTGTACTCACTCCGGTGGTGAGCTTCAGGGCACAACTGGGTTTGGCACCGTCGCATATCATGCCCGTAAGGTTGGCTATCATGTTTTTTACGGCGTAGGTCACCTGCTCATAGCTGCCGCCCATCAGGTAGGTGATGCCGCAACTGGATCCCGTGGCCGCCACCACACAACCGCACAGGGCCGACAAAGCCCCCAGGTTCTGTTTGATGTAAATGGCCGTAAGATGGCTCAGCATGAGGGCGCGCAGCATCTCTTCCTCGGTGTTGTGATTCTCCTTGGCAAACACCACCACCGGATTGGTGGCACAGATGCCCTGATTGCCGCTGCCCGAATTGCTCATGACCGGAATCATGGCGCCCGCCATACGGGCATCGCAGGCGCAAGCCGTACTCGAAAGGATGTGCGAGAAGATGCTCTCGCCCAAAATACCGCGTCCCAGGGGACGACTCAGAGCCTTGCCCAGGCAATGGCCGTAATTGGACTGCAAAGAGCGGTTGGCGGCTTCCTCGTTCAGGCGGCGCGCCTCGTCTATAAAGGAAATCTCGTCGAGCGGGGCGGTCGTGGCAAAGTCGTAGACTTTCTGCAAAGTCAGGGTTAGCTCGTCGCCCGCACTGTCGGCGGCATGTGTTTCCAGCGGCGCTTCTTCCAGCACCACGCCGTTCCGCTCCACCCGCACAAAACGGGTATGCTCACGGGCTATCACGGCCCGTACATGGTTACCGGCATCGTCGTAACAGGTAACGGACACGTAGAGTTTCTCGTCTGTATCTTCTTCCAGACCGATGTGTACCCGATCGGCCCCGATAAAAGCTTTTCCGCGCTCCACGGTTTCGGGGCAGACATCCTTCAGCACCTCCAGCCCGTAGGCCGAACGGCCGGCCAACGCACCCAGTGCAATGGCGATGGGCAGACCTACCATGCCCGTACCGGGAATGCCTACTCCCATGGCGTTTTTCAGGATGTTGGCACTCAAGGCGGCCTCTATGCGTACCGGTTCACAGCCCAATTCCTCGGTGGAGCGGGCTGTAGCCAGAGCCACACAGATGGGTTCGGTACATCCCATGGCGGGCACTACGCCGCGCCGCACCAGGGCTATCAGTTGTTCTCTTTCGGCTTTCGTAAACATAATTCTCCGTTTTTCGTCATCTATCCAGTTCAAACACACGCAACTGGCGGGCACACTCCCACAACACCATGCCGCAACTTACCGACACATTGAGCGAGTGTTTCGTACCGAACTGGGGTATCTCGATGCAACCGTGACAGCGGTCCACCACTTCCTGACGCACGCCCTTCACCTCGTTGCCCATCACCAGCGCATAACGGCAACCGGCCTCCAGCTCCAGCTCGTGCAGCAGGGTGCTGTCCGTCACCTGTTCTACAGCCAAAACGCGATAGTCTTCGGCCTTCAACGCATCGACGGCATCGACAGCACGCCCGTAATAGGTCCAGGCCACCGAATCTTCAGCGCCCAGGGCCGTCTTGTGTATTTCGGGGTGGGGCGGGCAGGCCGTGATGCCGCACAGGCAGATGCGATCCACCCGAAAGGCGTCGGCTGTACGGAAAACCGATCCTACATTGTGCAAGCTGCGCACATCGTCAAGTACAACCGCCAATGGCAACTTCCGCGCTTCGCGAAAGTGTTCCACATCCAGGCGGTTCATCTCTGTCACACTCAACTTTCTCATTTTTTTGCTCTTGTGTGCTATCCGGAAGAGTACATCCCCTTCCGGTTCTCTTTGGTTACTTGTATTGAATGGCCAAATTTAACGATAATTTCCGACTCATACAGCTCAAAATTCTGATCAAACTCATCAATAATGCGAAAAATAGCTATAACTTTGTCTTTTATAATCATGTATAGCCGTTTTGTAATCTGTTGTTTTCCAGATAAAATAGCACCATGATTGTCCACTTTTAATGAGACTTTCTTATTCCGAATTTACGTAAAAAATAAATAGATAGCTATGAGAATCTTTCGTATTATTTTAATGACTAACATCTTGTGGTTTTGCCTGATTGCTTGTCAATCAAACAAAGTAGTACCAGAATTTGTTCCCAAATCTCCCGACTATTCATCCGCTAAGATGTGGCACATCAATCTCAACGATACTGGCAACGGAGCCGATGTCTTTTATATTCCCTCTACATGGGAGTACGATTGGACTGCGCCCGACGGTAGGATTTCACACTATGCCGATCCTTACAATCCAAAGCACCGCGCCAATATGGATACTGAAATCAGCAATGTATCCGATTATATGGCAGAGGAGAACAATTTTTATTCGCCCTATTATCGCCATATTACACTGAACACTTGGGCTACCTTGAACGAAAACATCATCTCCCAACGTTATTACGACGTGGCTTTCATTGACATTAAAAAAGCTTTCGATCACTATATTCGGCATCATAATAACGGACGTCCCTTTATCCTTGCCGGTTTTAGCCAGGGTGGCAAATCGGTGGTGGAACTACTGAAAATAATGCCCGAGAATATACGCAAGCAAATGATTGCCGCGTATGTCTTGGGTTATAAGGTGACTCCGGAGGATGTAAAGCAAGCTCCTTGGATTATTGCAGCTAAAGATTCCACAGACTTGGGAGTGACGGTGTGCTACAATTCTGTATCGGATGTGAAGTACGTAAAACCTGTGGTCAGTGCTCCTAATGTCATGTGCATAAATCCTGTTAATTGGAAGACGGACGCAACGCCTGCCGTCTTGCACGATACCATTACCGTAACGTTAAATCCTGAATACAATGTATTGGTACTTAACGGATTTGACGGGAGCTACTTGCCCAACATTCTCGATATCCTTAATGTAGGTGATTATCACGGTATTGAGCCTTGGGTATACAGCGAGTGTCTGAAAAAGAATTTTCAGGCTCGCATCCGTGCCTGGAAAGCAAAATGAACCCCTCTTATGTAAAAATCAATGTGAATATTTCAGATATAACCCTTAACTTTGCATTTTTAAATCACTTATAATAATGAGTTATAAACACATGTGGAAATGCGTATGGAGTACGATGCTACTCTTCTGTTTGATCGCTTGCGATGATGAGATCGTTTATTTGCCTAAAGATGACAGTTGCATCATGTCTTTCGGCACAATGTCAAACCAAGCCCAACAAGGCCGTCCTTTTGAGGTAGGATGCCAATTGAAGCTTTCTGAACACGCTACACGCGTTGTTGCCGAATGGAGTGTAAACGCATCCGATGTTATGCCCGAAGACTCTCGAAAAGGCCATACATCATATAAAACATTTTCATGGGATAACTATGGGAAAAAGGAAGTGACGTGTAAGGTCTCTTACACTTACGGCGATAAGGCCAAAACCCTGGAATATAGCCAGTCTTTTGATGTAATTCCACCCCTTTATAAAGATGTTTTCCTTCAAGACAACATGGATGTCGTGAAAAAACTTTATCCTGAAGCGACAGAAATAGATTTAGAGAAATTGAGAAATGTCATATCGGAAACGGAGTACGATGAATTTTCTTTTATGGATGACCAATTGGAGGATGTACGAAATGTACAAGTCATTGAACCGACAGAGGATGTCTATACGTACCTTACGAAGGTGTTGAACAACAATACATCGGAACATATCGTTGAAAAGAATACATCGACAAGAATAGTGCGGAATCCAGAGGGATTGCCTGATGATTCAAAAGAATTTCTAGAGGAAAATGAAGAAAACATATATCGCTTGATGCAGAAGATAAACTCAGGTATGGAACTGACGGAACAGGAAAAAAAACTGATGAACGATATCTATAAAATGGAATTAATAGAATTAAGAGCTACATTCTTGTATGACTACAATACCATTCAGTATTTAAAAACAATCGATATTGTTTGTAGCAAAGGGCAAGAAAAACAACTGACAACTTATAGATTATACTAGTGAAACGTGTAAAATATAAACCAATTTATAAACAACATCAAATGAAAATAAGCATCAAAACAGCTCTGACGATTCTTTTCATAGCCATAAATACCGCTTGCTCGGAAGATACCGAATACCGCATAGACGAGGGATTGAATACAGAGACCTTTGAAACAATTACTCCGATGACCATGCAGATGAATTCTCAAGCGACAGGAGCAGTGATAAGCGATGAGATATATGATTATTACAGGTATCTGGATGGAAACAGCCTTATGCTATACAAGAAAAACCGGAAAAGCGGGAAGACAACGACATTGGTTACATACCCTTGGAGCGAAGAACAGACAGGAGAAGTATTGCTATCAGACCTTTATCTGAAAGACAATTATTTGTACTTTGTTCTATTTGACTATAACGCCGGTATGGTGAATGTTTGGTGTCGTGTACCCGTTGACGGATCTGCTCCTTACAAGCAACTCCGTGCGTTTGGCAATCTTTATTCCGGCTTATACTTTGACGGAGACAAGGTGTACGTTGTAAGATATGGAGAAAGAAACAATCCCAAAACATTGAATTTGATGCAGGTTGAAACCGGTGAATTCTCTCATGTGTACGAAATACCCGACAACTTGGATCCTCGCTTCTTTTATGGAGGTTACCTGTATGGTTGCAACTACAAACGAATTGACGATGTGTTTCACACACAGATATGTCGCTGGGCTCTCGACACTCCTGAACTGGAATTGGTATGGGATACCGATGAAATACCGGTATGCATAGCGCACGATTCTAAATTATACGTGTCTCTATTTGAAACAGGCAGACTCTTTGAAATGGATTTGGACGGCAAGAATCCGAACCTACTGCTAAAATATAATGGATTGAGTTTGTCGAACATACACAATGGGGTACTCTACTTCCGAATTATGCAAAATAACCTCTTGCAAACAGGTATATATCGTTACACACCCGGAGACAAAATGCCTTTCCCCGTTTACCTGTCAGATAATATTGCTTTTGAATCGATGATTACCGGTACGGGCGACATTTGGTTCACGACCGAAATAGAAGGATCAAAGTTCAGATTCGGACAAGTGGGATATGTCGACCGGTATAACAAATACCACGCTTTGTGATGTGATTGTCGAATAGTTTATACAACAGTTAAAAGCCGGAATTCATAGAATAATCCGGCTTTTTCTGTTTAACAGCTTCACCACATTGTCCATAAAGCGTCATATCATCGGGTCTGCTGCAAGATCCACGCCGTGACGTCCTGCAATATCTACGGGCTGATGGTTTCTTCCAGCTCGACGTATTCGCCCAACGTTCCCTTCGTGCACGTCTGGAACAGGTGGTTCAAGTGCGGATAGGCCTTGACGGTGACGTGCTTGTTGCCGCTGCCAACGAGGTGACGGCGGATGCTTTCCAGATTCATGGCGGCATCTACCTGAATGTCCCGCTCGCCGTTCAAAGCCAGCACGGGACACTTCACACGCTGCAGGTCGGCGGCCGGATCGTACCGCAGGAAATGAAGGTACCAGGGAGAAGTCATGGAAGCGATTTGCGCACTGATCTGCTGAATTGTATTCAAATCTTTCAACTGTTCGGAAGGAATTGCCTTTGTCACCTCCGCATATAGTTCTTTGCGCAACACTTCGGGCGTCTTTTCGGTTTGTTGCAGAATGGCATACCTGTTTTGTATCGAAGGCTTCATCGCTTTCCAAGTGTCATCCGTCATTCCCTGTGACTTAGAGACTAATTCCACTTGCCTCAACAGCAATCTGTCACCTTTCACACCAACTCCGGCCAATGAAACGACAAAAGCAACCGAGGGGTCTTTTGCGGCGGTAATGAATGCGATGGTTCCGCCTGCACTATGTCCCACAATACCTATTTGCCGCTTGTCAATCTCTTTTCTGCCGCGCAAATAACGTATGGCGGCCGCCACGTCCGTGGCAAAATCTTCGTCCGTAGCCGTAGCGTGGTCGCCTTCCGAGGCAGCTGTTCCCCGGTCGTCGCATCGCAGCACGGCTATCCCGTTACGGGTAAGATAGTCGGACAGTACCAAAAACGGTTTATGTCCCATCAGTTCCTCGTCCCGGTTCTGCGCACCGCTACCCGTCACCAGCACCACGGCCGGAAATTTCTTTCCCTTCTCGGGCAATGTCAGCGTACCGGCCAAGTTGATGCCCGCCGTTTCGTTGCGCACCAGCACTTCTTCGCTTTTGTAGGGAAACGGCGGAACGGGCTCTTGCGGACGGTTGGGACGTATGGCTTCTCCTCTTTCCACATTCAACACCATATCCACCCCTTGCGTAAATGTTCCCTTTATGGTTCCGTCAGGGTTTAATGTTCCTTTGTAAGAAGCCTGTATCGTAGGAAACTGAACCATCCATACCGAATCGTTCACCACACTATTTTGTCCTTTCAACCCATAAACTCCTTGGTCGGGACTGTCCATGGTGGTGATATACGTATTCGTTCCATCCGCTACGTTGCTAAGATGAAAGACAAGCGTCAACGACCCCGTGGGCGTGACAAGTTTACCTTTCCATACGCCCGATATATGCTGGGCAGAAACAGAAAATGAAAAAAACAGACTCATTAACAAGCCTATGAAACAGGTTACGTTACGTGCTTTCATTAAATAGAATTATAGGATGAATGCCCAAATTTAACGATAAATTTCGACACGCGCAGCATTGAGCCGGGATAAAATGGGGTACGGTACACCGAAATGCGACTTGCGCGTTACCGGGTCTGCTGCAAGATCCACGTCGTGATGTCCTGCAATACGGCCGGACTGATGGTTTCTTCCAGCTCGGCGTATTCGGCCGGTGCCCCGGTCTTGCACGTCTGGAACAGATGGTTCAGGTGCGGATAGGCCTTGACGGTAATGCGTTTGTTTCCATTGCCTGCAAGGTGGCGGCGGATGCCTTCCAGATTCATGGCGGCATTTACCTGGATGTCCCGCTCGCCGTTTAGGGCCAGCACAGGGCACTTCACGTGCTGCAAATCAACGGAAGGTTCGTACCGCATCATGTGCAAGTACCACGGCGAGGTCATCTGTCTGGCCTCTACCGCCATCTTCTGAATCATGTTCGCATCTTGTTGCTGTTCGGCCGACATGGTTCCCATGATAGCTCCATACAACTCTTTCTCCAGCACTTCGGGTGCTTTTTCGGTTTGTTGCAGGATGGCGTAATTGTTCCACATAAACTTCTCCACCCACGTCCATTCATCGGCGGTCATGCCTTGCAGCTTGTAGAGGGTTTCCACTTGTTTCAGCAGCACGGAGTCACCCCGCACGCCCGGTCCGGCCAGCGAAACGACAAATGCGATGGAGGGGTCTTTGGCAGCCGTCATAAAGGAAACGCTGCCACCCGAACTATGCCCCAAAATACCTATTTTACGTTTATCTATTTCTTTCCGTCCCTGCAAGTAGCGGATGGCTGCCGCCGCGTCGGTCGCGAAATCTACATCAGTAGCCATTGCGTAGTTGCCCTCCGAAGCGGCTGTTCCCCGGTCGTCGCACCGCAGTACGGCTATCCCATTGCGGGTAAGGTAGTCGGATAACACCAAGAAGGGTTTGTGTCCCAGCAGTTCCTCGTCCCGGTTCTGTGCGCCGCTACCCGTCACCAACACCACGGCCGGAAATTTCTTTCCCTTCTCGGGCAACGTCAGCGTGCCGGCCAGGTTAATGCCAGCCGCTTCGTTGCGCACCACCACCTCTTCGCTTTTGTAGGGAAATGGAGGCACAGGCTCTTGCGGCCGGCCGGTTTTCTTCTCCGTCCACGCTCCTCGTTCCAGGTTCAGTGCCCTGGCCACTCCTTTTTGCGTGAACGTACCGCGTATGGTTCCGTCGTCGTGAAGCGTGCCTTTATAGATGCTGCCGATGGCGGGAATCTGTATCACCAGGATAAAATCGGAAAAACTGGTCGACTGGGTGGGGATGTCCTTCGCTTGCTGATGGGGGCTGTCCATCGTGGTGGCATAAGTACCCGAAGCGTCCTGACTGATGTGGAACACCAGGGGCATAATACCCACAGGCAGGACGAGCGACCCATTCCATGTGCCCAGAACGCTCTGTGCCGAAGCAAAAGGAACGATGCACAAACCCGCAAGAAGGGTGAATAGACGGATTACTTTTTTCATAAGCGATTATTTTAAAGATGAATACTACTCAGGGCAACCAAAACGTAGGCACCTGCGCGGCCAAGGCTGTCTTCATCTTTCAAAAAAGTAGCTCCTTACCCCCTACAACGACTTGTTTCAATCGAGCCAAAAATACGCATTAAATTCCGGATAACCCACTTTTTCAAGCAAAATTGCCTACATTTGCAGCCTAACAACGCATTTTCTGAAACACGCATGAACGCAGCTATCATCGGAGGCGGAGCGGCGGGCTTCTTCCTGGCCATCCACCTGAAACAGGCATCGCCGCAAACCGAAGTGACTATTTACGAAAAAAGCAAACGGCCGCTTGCCAAGGTGACGCTATCGGGTGGGGGACGGTGTAACCTGACCAACTCGTTCCGGGATGTGACCGACCTGAAACAGGTATATCCCCGTGGGGCAAAACTGCTGAAGCGGCTCTTCAACGGCTTCGATCACCACAGCGCATACCAGTGGTTCGAACAGCACGGGGTGCGGCTTGTCACGCAGGAAGATGCGTGTGTGTTTCCACAATCACAGGATGCGCAAAGCGTAGTGCTTTGCCTCACACGCGAAGCGCAACGGCTGGGAGTGGTGTTAAAGACCAACCACACGCTGGAGGCGCTCACACCCGACACAGATGCACAAGGAAACAGCTGCTTCACGCTACGGTTCAAGGAGGATACGGCACACCGAGTCACGGCACACCGCGTAGCCGTCACCACAGGCGGATCGCCCCACCGCGAGGGCTTGCACTACCTGGAACAACTGGGGCATCCGCTGGTCGAGCCCGTGCCTTCGCTCTTCACCTTCAACATACCCGATCCGGCACTGCGCCAACTGATGGGTACGGTGGTGGAAGAGACGCAGACGGCACTGGCCGGAACGCCCTTCCGTAGCCACGGGCCGCTGCTCGTCACACACTGGGGCATGAGCGGACCGGCTATCCTGAAACTTTCCTCGCATGCCGCGCGTCACCTGGCCGAACAGAACTACCGCAGCACCTTGTTGGTAAACTGGGTGAACGAGACGCATTGCGAGCAGGTGACGGCCTGTCTGGAAGAGCTGGCGCAGATCCACGCACAAAAGCAATTGGCCTCGTGCCGGCCCTATGACCTGCCGGCACGGTTGTGGACGCACTTGCTGGAAAAAACAGGGATAGCTCCCGCCAAGCGATGGGGCGAAACGGGACGGAAAACCATAAACAAACTGGTCAACACACTGACGAACGACAGTTATACGATAGAGGGACGCGGAGTGTTCCGCGACGAGTTTGTAACCTGCGGCGGCATCAGCCTGAAGGCGGTAGACGCACGCACGTTGGAGAGCAAGGTGTGTCCCGGACTGTTCTTTGCCGGCGAGGTACTCGACATAGACGCCGTAACGGGTGGCTTCAACTTTCAGGCCGCGTGGACTACAGCCTACACGGCTGCCACTGCCATGGCACGCTGAACAAAGAAGTCTTTCTCTCTGCTTTACACACAAAAAACGCTCCCCGCAAATCACTTGCAAGGAGCGCCAAACTAAAAATAATTTTAACCTTAAAATGTACATTTTCCACATTCACAATCGAATATGAAAAACTCCCCAATGTCCTCTGTCAAAAACATACCGGACATTCCGTTCCGCTAGGCTTCACAGCTTTGTTTCAACACACAGGCGAAATCGCTTCGGCTGAGGGGATAACACTAAAGTCTTCTAATCTTAAATCTTTTTACCTTTGATATATAGTTGATTAACCTAATTGTTCCGATATTTCAAGCATCCGCTCGATGGGTTTCACGGCGTCTTTTGCCACCGCTGCGTCCACCTCTACCGCGGGCCATTCATATTTCATGCAATTATACAGTTTTTGCAACGTATTCAGCCGCATGTAACTGCACTCGTTACACCCGCAACTGTCGGCGGGCGGTGCAGGCAGGAAGGTCTTTGCAGGACACTTCTTCTGCATCTCGTGCAGAATGCCGCTCTCGGTAGCCACAATAAACTCGGTGGCATCGCTCTCTACGACATAGCTCAGCAACGCGGCGGTAGAACCCACCTTGTCGGCCAGGCGCACTACCGGTCCCTTGCACTCGGGGTGTACCAACACCCGTGCCTGTGGATGCGCTTGTTTCAGCTCCACAATCTTTTCTACCGAGAAACGCTCATGCACATGGCACGCACCGTCCCACAACACCATTTGCCGGCCGGTCAGCGCATTCAGGTAGCTGCCCAGATTGCGGTCGGGGCCGAAGATGAGGGGTTGATCCTTGGGAAAGCTTTCCACAATCTGACGGGCGTTGCTCGACGTCACCACCACATCGGTAACGGCCTTGGTGGCAGCGGTGGTGTTGACATACGATATTACCTTGTGGCCGGGATGCGACCGCACAAAGTCGGCAAACGCACCGGCCGGACAACTCTCGGCCAACGAGCAGGTGGCGTTCAGGTCGGGCACCAGCACCAGGCGGTCCGGACACAGCAACTTACAGGTTTCGCCCATAAAGTGCACCCCGCACATCACCAGCACGTCGGCCTCGGTGCGGGCGGCCTTTTGAGCCAGCGCCAGACTGTCGCCCACAAAATCGGCTACGTCCTGTATCGCGCCCTCGGTGTAATAATGGGCCAGTATGACGGCATTCTTTTCCTTGCACAAGGCACGGATAGCCTCTTTCAGGTCGGTCACTCCGGCCGGAATCGGTTCGTCCACATAGCCTTTCTCTTTCCAAGCGTCCTTTACCATACGTTCTTTGCGTTCCAAAAAAGCGTTATTTCCATTCCAATATCTGGTATCCGCTGCAACAGATGCCGGCACGTATCTCGGTAATGTGGTCGGCATTGCGTGTTTCCAGCACAATACGCAGGTTACATGAGTTGACGTCGGGGCTTTCGCCGTTGCGTTCGTGGTGCACCGAGATGATGTTGGCACCATAGCCCACAATGACCTTACACAGTCCCAGCAACGATCCGGGACGGTCGGGCAGTTCAATCAGCATCTCGATGGTACGCCCGCTCTTCATCAATCCGCGGTTTATCACGCGGCTCAGGATGGTCACGTCTATATTTCCGCCGCTCACAATGCAGCATACTTTTTTTCCTTCAATAGGCACCTTGCCGAACATGGCTGCCGCCACGCTCACTGCGCCTGCGCCTTCGGCTATCAGTTTGTGGCCTTCGATGAGCGACAGGATGGCTGCGCATATCTCGTCCTCGGTCACGGTCACGATGTCGTCCACGTACTGCTGGCACAGGGCAAACGTGTTTTCGCCCGGCTGCTTCACGGCAATGCCGTCGGCAATGGTCAACACCGAAGTGAGACACTCCCGCTTCTGGTGGTCCAGGCTCATCAGCATGCTGGCAGCCCCCTCGGCCTGTACACCGATCACACGGGTGTCGGGTTTCAGGGCCTTGATGGCATACGCCACCCCGCTGGCCAGTCCGCCTCCGCCAATGGGTACAATCACCACATCCACATCGGGCAACTCGTTCAGAATCTCCAACCCGATAGACCCCTGGCCGGCTATCACCTGCTCGTCGTCAAAGGGATGGATAAAAGTCAGCCCGCGTTCGTCGCGCAGCTCCAGCGCCCGGCGATAGGCATCGTCGTACACGCCGTCAACCAAACAAATCTCAGCGCCCAGTTCACGGGTGGCTTCCACCTTGCTGATGGGAGCGCCCGCAGGCAGACAGATGAGCGACTTGATGCCATACCCCCTTGCTGCCAGTGCCACGCCCTGGGCGTGGTTTCCGGCAGAACAGGCTATAACGCCACGGGCTTTTTCCTCATCGGTGAGCTGGGATATCTTGAACCCGGCTCCCCTCACCTTGAAAGATCCCGTCACTTGCAGGTTCTCCGGTTTCAGGTACACCTCCGCCGCAGCGTTAATTTTAGGTGCATGGATCAGTGTGGTTTTGCGCACTACCGAGGCCAGCGCATATCCCGCTTTGTATATGGTATCCAGTGTCAACATTGTTTTTCTTCTAAACTGGCTGCAATATTAGCACTTTTTTTTGAACCAAACAAGCGCAGACGGAAACGAAGCGCACTTGACCGCAAAAAAATGCAAACTCCCCTCCGGCTGTCCTAACCGGGGAGTTTCCGGTTTTCCACCAACCGTCTCTCTTTTCCCACGTGTATTATATTTAGTATTGTTTTTTCTTTGTTTTCAGAAAGAGAGAATACATGCTGATGATAATAGGCTGTGGATAGTGTTGAAAGCTTTTGCCCTGAAAATTTGGCCGGTAAGTTGTTAACCGAATGTTCCCGGTTTTCCGCAAGTTTTCAACAGGGCCGGAAAGGGGGATAACTATCCTATCTGTGAGCGGATAAGCCGAGGTCGTGAGAAAGATATGCACAGGCGGTGGAAAAAACATGCCGTGGAAAGAAAAAAAACAAGGCGGGGGTGGAAAACCGTGGAGAGAGAAGCTGAAAAGTGGCGGATAAGGGGGTGGGTTATCCACAATGGGGCTGAAAGGGCCGATGTGCCGGAACGTTGTGTCGGAGGGTGGATAACAAACAGGGTTATTAGGCACTTGTACACCGGTTTTCAACGTAGTTTTCCACTGCTTTGTTGTGCCCTTTCTTACTGATTTCGTCCGTCGGTGTGCTATGAAAGACTGTTTGAAAATAAATAGGGGATTTTCTTTGGATGAGGGAAAAGCTACACAAAAATCATCATTGGAGGAATTTTTCTCATCTTCCATTTCTCTATTTACTTATTTTCTGGTTATTTTTGCAAAAAAGCTATTATCACTCCAACCTATGGATATTGTTTGTGGTATAGCTAAGAGAATTTATGTTAGGTGGTATCTCTGTAAGTCTGAAGAAATACAGGGAAAATGTAATTGGTAAATCTATGACTAATAGCATGTGTTTACGTAAGAATCCGTGTTTCCTACTATTGTTCATTCTCTTTATATTTCAAGGATGTAACAAACAAGAAACTTATGATGAGCAGCGAGTTCGATTGCCTGTTGAGTATGTATTTGATCCTTTTATAACGGATATGTCATCTTCTTCCATTATAGCTTTACCTGGTGGGGTTTACTTTGAAGGAAAAGCTATCAATTCCACTCCGGAACTCATCGAACATGTTCCTTCCAGTGTGATAGCGTCAAGTCCGCTCTATAAAGAAATAAATTATTCTACGAACAGTTTGCTTTCTTTGAAATCTCTACTGTTTTATTATCCGGATAAGCTAGAATATAAAGTACATAGAAAAGAGAATGGCGAAGTTGTTGTAACGCAAATCATTTATGCTAGTAAACCAATGGATTTGAATGGTTACTTTGTCATGTCCAATTTGGTTACATCGAAAATAATGAAAAACGAAAAAATATCGTTAGAGCAGTCGCTTTCTTTCGATTATGGAGAGCAATAATTTGTGCCGTACGGCCTCACGGTTCAAAAACTCCATGGTCCGCACAAGTCATTGCCTACAAATCCATTACTTGCCGATCCTATGTATTGGAATGGATATATTGAAAAGGTGGGTACCGGCACTGAGGATATTATCAACAAGTGTCGTGCGTATGGTTTGAAAACTCCGGAATTTTATCAGGAAGAGGATTTCAGGGTAGTTATTTGGAGAAAAAGTGATTCAAAATCAATAGATAACCTTATCGAATTGATTAAGAATACGTCTTTCATATAGAGGGCAGAGCTTGCCAAACAACTTGACCTGAGCGAACGGCAAGTTTGCAAGATGATAGATCAACTGCGGGCAGAAGAAAGACCGACTCGAAAAGGAGCGACAACAGGAGAATGTATATTTACTTAGAAATAGGTGTAATGCAACTATATATTTTGTTGTATGGTGATAAGTTTTTGTTTATATTTGTAAGTATGCTTATTTACATGGGTAAACGAATGTTTTTTACTCTGATTCATGTTGATTAAAATAAAAAACTATGAAGAATATGGTATATAATATCTTTAAATTGAGCAGAAGCAGATTGTTCTGGATGTCAATTGTCGTATTTTTTGCAGGTGTTGTTGTTTATGCTATTGGAATAAGTTTGAATCCCAATGTATTCAGTAATTGGGTGTATGTAATACCAACTTCCATTTTATCTTCGCTTGGAATGTTTCTTTATCAAGATGATATTAGTGAATTGACTGAATGTATGAAACAAGATACGGTCTATATGGCTTGGTATTCATCAGTGCATTTTCTTGCAGCATTAATTACTTCGGCAGTTATTATTAACTAAAGTTTCCCACCCCTTAAAACACTAACTTTTCTCATTTTCCTTTGTCTGTC
>CABSGW010000014.1 GCA_902477365.1 uncultured Prevotellaceae bacterium | reverse complement strand
ACACAGCCCCGCCGGCACAGGGGCCACAGATGCAGGAGATTTGCGGAATCACACCGGAAGCCTCGATATTACGTTGGAAAATATTGGCAAAACCGGCCAAAGAATTGATACCCTCTTGGATACGTGCACCACCGGAATCGTTCAATCCGATACAGGGAGCACCCATCTTCATGGCCTGATCCATCACTTTACAGATTTTCTCGGCCATTGTCTCAGACAACGAACCTCCGTTCACCGTGAAGTCCTGCGCATATACATAAGTCAAACGCCCGTTAATCGTACCACTGCCGGTCACAACGCCATCGCCCAGATATTGCTTTTTCTCCATTCCGAAGTTGGTGCAACGGTGCAGTTTAAACATATCCATTTCCTCGAAGCTACCGGCATCCAGCAACAAAGCAATGCGTTCGCGGGCCGTCAATTTGCCCTTTTCATGTTGTTTGGCAATGGCTTTTTCGCCACCACCCAAGCGTGCTTTGGCGCGCAGGTCTACCAACTCTTTGATTCTTTTCAGTTGTTCACTCATATACGAATGTTTTTAAGTTTAAGTTTTCAATGGTAAATACTACCTTGCAAAGATAACAAAAATCACTATGAACAATCCATAAATGAAGGTTAATTTTCAGCAGAAGCAAACGGCACATCCGCCACACCCTACGGAAACCGGTTTTACCGGCACAACCAGGCGCTTTAACGGACACGCGGCCATCTGCCGACGACACCGCGTGTCCGTTCCGACGGACTGGGCATCTCGTTGATCGGAACACGTAGGGTGGTTACAACCGAGAGACCTGTCCACAACAACGCACCATACAAAGGTTAAACCTGGCATTTTCGACCATAGGTTCGTACACTGCGCTCCACTTTTTTCACTAACTTTGCACCCGCAAATCGAAAACAAAATCTATGTCACAACAAACCTCGGTTACCGACTTAGGAACAAAACCCGTAGGCCCACTGTTGCTGCAATATGCCATTCCGGCCATTATTGCCACTGCGGCCTCTTCGCTGTACAGCATCATCGACAGTATCTTCATCGGACAAGGTGTTGGCCCTATGGCTATCAGCGGTCTGGCTCTGACCACCCCGCTCATGGCCTTGACTGCCGCTTTTGGTGCGATGATTGGTGTAGGTGCATCCACACTGTTGTCGGTCAAGTTGGGAGAACGCGACTACGAAACAGCGCAGAACATATTGGGCAACGTACTGGTGCTCAACATCTCCATGGGTATTCTGCTGGGAATTGTCCTGTTGTTGGTGCTCGACCCCATCCTTTACTTCTTCGGCGCCAGTCCTGACACCATCCCCTATGCACGCGACTTTATGCGCGTCATTCTTATCGGTAATGTCGTCACCCACCTGTACTTGGGGCTAAACGCCATGTTGCGTGCTGCCAGCAAGCCGCGCCAGGCCATGTACGCCACCATTTTCACCGTGATTATCAACATTATTCTTGCACCCATCTTTATTTATGCCTTCAACTGGGGCATCGAGGGTGCAGCCCTTGCCACAGTTCTGGCACAGACCATTGTGCTGGTATGGCAATTCTACCTGTTCAGCCGACCGGGCGAATTCATCCGTATCCGCAAGGGTACATTCCGCTTGAAACGCCGCATCGTCCGCGAGTCGCTGGCCATCGGTATGTCGCCGTTCCTCATCAACTTGTGTGCCTGCCTGGTTGTCATCATTGTAAACCGAAGCATGGTGCTGTATGGCGGCGACCTGGCTGTAGGAGCTTACGGCATTGTCAACCGCCTTGTGTTCCTGTTTGTGATGATCGTTATCGGTCTGAACCAAGGCATGCAGCCCATTGCCGGTTACAACTTCGGCGCACGCCACTACGACCGCCTCATCCAGGTATTGAAATATTCCATTGCCGGTGCTACGGCGGTCATGATCACAGGCTTCGTAGTGGGTATGTTCTTCTCGTATGAGTGCGCCAGAGCCTTTACCACCGACCCCGACCTGATAGACAAGGCCGGACGGGGCATGCGCCTGGTTGTGATGTGTTTCCCGCTGGTTGGAATGCAGATTGTCACCACCAGTTTCTTCCAAAGCATCGGCCATGCCGGAAAGAGCATATTCCTTTCACTCACCCGACAGTTGCTTTTCCTCGTACCCCTTCTGCTCATACTTCCCACATGGTGGGGTATCAAAGGCGTATGGATGTCTATGCCTGTAGCCGACGGCTTGGCCAGCATACTGGCTTTCACATTACTTGTAAAGCAAATGCGCAAATTTAAACAAGCAAACCAATCCACCTCAACCCCTGTATAAGACCAAGATCATGGACGAAACATTTGTAATCAATGTAGGCCGCCAGTTAGGCAGCGGCGGCAAGCTGATAGGCCTGCGTCTGGCCGAAGAATTCGGTATAGCCTGTTACGATAAAGAGCTGCTGAACCGGGCCGCGCAGGAAAGCGGTCTGTGCAGGGAACGCTTCGAGGCCAGCGACGAACAAAAAGGCTGGCTCAAGCACATCATGACCGACCTGACATCGCTTGTAGGCTGTGGCAACCCTTACGGCAATCCCATCAGTGAGGAAGCGCTGTTCCACTTTCAAAGCGAGAGTATCCGGCGCATAGCCGAGGAACAGTCATGCGTATTCATCGGCCGTTGTGCCGACTACGTACTGCGCGAAAAAACACGGTGTGTAAACATTTTCATATCGGCCGACGAGGCCGACCGCATCGGCAGGTTATGCGAACTACACCACGTAAGCAAGGAAAAAGCCCTACAAATGATTGAACAAGGCGATGCACGCCGAACCAAATACTACAACTTCTACAGCAACAACCGCTGGGGAGAGGCCAAAACCTACCACTTGTGCATCAACTCCAGCATACTGGGCATTGAAGGCACCACCGATTACATCAAAGAGTTTATCTGCAAGAAACTGGATTTATAAAAGGTATAGATGAAACGAATCGGGTTGCTTTCGGACACACACGCATACTGGGACGAGAAATATTTACACTATTTCGAATCGTGCGATGAGATTTGGCATGCGGGCGACATCGGATCGCCCGACGTAGCACAACGGTTAGCCGACTTCCGCCCGTTCAAAGCGGTATATGGCAACATTGACGGAAGTACCATCCGCAGACTGTACCCCGAACGTCTGCGCTGGACATGCGAGGGCGCCGACATCCTGATGAAACACATCGGCGGCTATCCCGGACGTTACGACCGCTCGGTCAGCGGAAGCCTGTTCACCCGTCCTCCCCAATTATTCATCAGCGGACACTCACACATTCTCAAGGTGCAATACGACCGGACATTGGGACTGTTGCACATCAATCCTGGCGCTGCCGGCATACAGGGCTGGCACAAAACACGCACTTTAATCCGATTCACCATCAACGCCGGAAGTTTTTCGGATTTAGAGGTTGTTGAACTGGCTGACAAGTGTAAAACGTCCTTATCCCGTTAATACCCGACTCATGAAGAATCATACCGGACGTTCTTTCTGGCTCACACTCTGTACCATCGGTTTGCTATGGGCTCTCTATTACCTTCCGACACTAGAGGTAGGAGGAACGCCTTTACGGCGCGTCAACCTGCTGTCTGAAGTGCGCCAACGCGAAAAGCCGTCCACACAAGAGGCCGCTTTGCCCAGCGTCCCTCCTCCCCCCACATCCCGTCCGGCGGCAGTACGCGACACCAATAAAATTTTGGACTACGGCGATACTACCGGGCGTGGCATGCGCCCTTTCTACACCGCCTTGCGCCAACGCTCCACACTGGGACGCCCGGTACGTATTGCTTACTTTGGCGACTCATTCATCGAGGGAGACATCCTGACGGGACACCTGCGTTCGTTACTCCAGAAACGTTATGGAGGCACGGGAGTTGGGTTTGTCGACGTCGGAACACGGAATCCGGGCTTCCGCCCTACGGTTATCCAACACCATAATGGGTGGGACAGCCACGTTGCCATCGACTCAAGCGGATACCGTTCGTCACTGGCGGGCATTTCGTCAGCCTATTATACTGCCGACAGTGCAGCTTATACGGAGTTGCGACTGGTCAAACGTGATGTTGCAAAGGATACAAGCCTGGTATCCGATCTCTTCTTCCGTCTATGGGGCGAAGCTACGGTCAATGTCTCGGTAAACGGACACCATCTCAATGCTTTCCACCCCTCAGGAAACGGCGAATTACAGCACTTGCGGGCCGAAGGGAACATTTCACGGGTGCGCTGGCACATATCGGAGGCCGACTCGGCTGTGTTCTACGGAGCCACGACCGAGGATGACACCGGCATCTCACTGGACAACTTCGCACTCAGAGGGAGCAGCGGCACACCACTTATGCGCCTGCCAGAAGCACACCTGAACGACTTCAACTCGTTACATCCTTACGACCTGCTGATACTGCAATATGGGTTGAACGTGGCGAATGATAAGGTTACAGACTACAGCTATTATGCCAAACAGTTGCGCCGGCTGATCGAACATCTGAAACGCGCATTCCCGCAAGCGGGTATCCTCATTGTGGGCGTAGGCGACCGGGAAAATAAGGACGAAGAAGGCGAGCTGCGCACTTTACGAGGCATCAAACCGCTCATCCGTTACCAACAACAAGTGGCGGCACAAACGGGTGTGGCTTTTTGGAATTTGTACGAAGCCATGGGTGGCGAAGGCAGCATCGTGCGCATGGTACAGGCTGTCCCTCCGGAGGCGAACCGGGATTATACCCACCTGAACTTCCGTGGCGGAAACCGACTGGCCCAGCTTCTGTTTCAAGCATTGACCAAAGGAGAACAAAATTTCAAATAATCCTGTTCATGAAAAAATGCTATTTGCTTCTTATACTACTTGTGATGGTGTCAGCCTTATGGGCTCAGACGGAGCGCAACGACCTGCCCAACTATTTCAAACCGGGCATGCCCAACCGCATTGAGCGAGCCGAGCAACTGACGCCATTCTTCACCGCATTACTTGAAAAGACGCGGCCGGTACGCGTCTTGCATTTAGGCGACTCGCATGTCAGAGGACACGTATTCACCGTCACAACCCGTCGCGAACTGGAAACAGCATGGGGATCGGAAGCCGTGACCGAAGCACCCATCACCTACCGAACCACCGCTTTAGCTACGGAAACCGGTAAGCCGGGATTGGTCTACAACGCGTATGGCATCAACGGAGCGACAACCAGTCATTTCCTTTCTCCGGAACTACTCGCAATGGCCGATACCCTACAGCCCGACTTACTTATTCTCTCGTTTGGAACGAACGAGAGCCATGCTAAAGGTTACAACGAAGAGGCACACCGTGCGGCAATGGAGCAATTGATAGATTCCCTGTCCAGCCGCTGCACACAAGCCACGATAATGCTCACGACACCACCTGGAGAATACTTGCGCCGCTATGTACGACGCAATGGGAAACGACGCACCATCCGCACCAGTAACCCACGGACTGCCAGGGCTGCGGCCGAAATAGCGCGTCTGGCAGCCGACCGCCAGTTGCCGCTCTGGGACTTGTATCACATCGCCGGTGGGGAATATGCCTGCCGGAACTGGAGTACGGGCCGTTATTTTCGTCCGGACGGGGTGCATTTCACACACGAAGGCTACGCGCTGCAAGGCCGTCTGCTGGCCCGTGCGTTACTCGAAGCAACAAACGAATCTGAACATTACGCTGAAACACCCGCCTCGTCTGAATAAACTATGTGGAATATTGATTGGAACCGGATTCCGGAACTCTTACTTTACCATGCCCAGCAGCCACTACTTTTCAATAGTGGCCTGTTTTTATACCTTTTCCTAGGCTTCGCACTGGGTTATCGCCTATTGCTACGCACCAACACGCTGCGTATACTCTACGTAACGCTATTTTCATATTACTTCTACTATAAATGTAGCGGGCCTTATTTCTATCTGTTGGGTGTGGTTACGTTATGTGACTACCTGACAGCATTACTGATACATCACAGCCGAAGGCAATGGATCAGACGCTTCTGGCTATGCGCCAGTTTACTCGTCAATTTGGGTTTGCTGGCTTACTTTAAATACACCAACTTCCTGTACGAGGCTTTCGCTCCATTGTGGAACGGTGAATTTAAAGCATTGGATATCTTTTTACCGGTCGGTATCTCCTTCTTTACGTTCCAGTCCCTCAGTTACACCATCGATGTGTACCGCCGCCAACTCACACCGTTGCGTAATCCGCTGGACTATGCTTTCTTCGTTTCGTTCTTCCCCACGCTGGTGGCAGGACCTATCATCCGTGCCAGTGAGTTCATACCTCAGATACGCCGCCCACTGCTGGTGACAAACGTCATGTTTGGTACAGGACTGTTCTTCATTATAAGCGGGTTGTTCAAAAAAGCGGTTCTGTCCGACTACATCAGCATCAATTATGTGGAACGTATCTTTGACAATCCGGCTCTCTATTCAGGGCTGGAGAACCTATTGGGCATTTACGGCTACGCTCTTCAGATTTACTGCGACTTCTCCGGATACAGTGACATGGCCATAGGCATCGCGCTGTTACTGGGCTTTCACTTTCCCGCCAACTTCCGTTCTCCCTACAAAGCCAGTTCCATAACCGACTTTTGGCGAAGATGGCACATCTCCCTGTCCTCCTGGCTACGCGACTATTTATATATCTCGTTAGGAGGTAATCGGAAAGGCAAGGTACGGACCTATCTGAACCTGTTTCTCACCATGTTGTTAGGAGGGTTATGGCACGGTGCTTCGTGGAACTTCATCTTATGGGGGGCGTTACATGGCGGAGCACTGGCGTTACACAAGGCATGGCGCTCATTCATCGGCCACGACAAAACCTACAAAAGCCACGGTATACTTAAGTGGGGAGGTACCATCCTTACCTTCCACTTTGTCTGCTTCTGCTGGCTCTTCTTCCGCAATCGCACGCTGGAAGCTTCTTTCACGATGTTAAAGAAGATCTTTACGGACTTTCATCCGGAACTTTTTACGCAATTACTCACAGCCTACCCCGCGGTATGGAGCATGATGGGAATCGGATTCCTACTTCATTTCTTACCCGACAAGTGGAGTGACCATTGCCAGCAAGGTGTCTCGAAATTACCGTTGATAGGGCAGGCGCTACTTTTGACCACTATGATTTACGTAGTAATCCAAGTAAAAGGCAGCGAAGTGCAACCTTTCATCTACTTCCAGTTCTAATTTAAAAACAGAGCCACAGCCAACAACACGGCAAAAATAAACATATTGCGGGAGGTATCGCCCAAAATCTGATTCAAGGCACGTCCACTGCGTATGCGGGAAAGCCTACGCCAGGTCAGGACGTGTACGACCAGATAAAGGCAAGGAAGCGCCATATAGCGATAACCGAAACAGGTTAATGCCCCAGCTCCGACACAAGCCAGTACGCCCAGCAACAAATAAAAGTAGCGGCCGAAAGGCTCTCCCATCAAGACTATCAGCGTGCGTTTACCGGCATTGCGATCGGTATCCCGGTCACGATAGTTGTTCACTACCAGCAAGGTATCCACCACCAGACCACAAGCCAAGGCACACCACGCCACCGGCCAGTTGAAGACACCGGCCTGCACATAATACGTACCGGCAACAGGCACCAACCCGAAAAAGACCAGCACCAAGACATCGCCCAACCCACAATAGGAGAGCAGCGTAGTGTAAAGAAAAGCAAAGACCACACAAGCCACACCAATGCCCACCAGCCACCAGCCACCATACAATAACAAAATAGCCCCGACCATACAAGCCAAGCTAACCACCAAGGCGATTCCCCAGCGCATGGCTCCAACCGAGATCCAGCCTTGCGCACAGGCTCGTTCAGGTCCTAGACGATCGGTGCGATCCGTTCCTTTCAGGTAATCAAACAAGTCATTGATAAGGTTAGCGGCTACTTGCATCAACGAGGCAAACAGCGCACAAACCAAAGCCGGTTTCCACTGGAACACCCCGTCGGCCCAAGCCAAAGCAACGGCAACCAACACGGGTATGAGGGCCGCCGTCAACGTCTTGGGACGAGCCGCCAACACCCAAGCACGCACTGAATTTAAACCTACTGACTCCTGGTTCATTTTACCATCCTTTTGAATCTTACTACAAAGGTAAGATTTTTCACCGAAAGGAACGACGTCACTTGTCCAATTCGGATTAACTCTGTATCTTTGCTTACGGATAAAGTGGCAAAACAGCCCTATCCGACAAAGAGCAAAACTGCATATAAAATCAAGATATGAGAACCTATCTAGTAACAGGAGCAGCTGGATTCATTGGTGCCAACTACCTGAAATACATGCTAAAGAAGTATGACAACATAAAAATAGTCGTATTGGACGCGCTGACTTATGCCGGCTATTTGGGTACGATTGCCAACGACATTGACAATGAACGTTGTTTCTTTGTCAAAGGCGATATATGCGACAACCAACTGGCAGACCACCTGTTTGCTGAATACAAATTTGACGTTGTTGTGAATTTTGCAGCCGAGAGCCATGTAGACCGTAGCATTGACAACCCGCAACTCTTTTTACAAACCAACATACTGGGTACACAAAACCTGCTGGACGCCGCACGTAGAGCTTGGGTTACAGGAAAAAACGCAGAAGGCTATCCAACCTGGCGAAAAGGAGTACGCTTCCACCAGGTGTCTACCGACGAAGTGTACGGAAGTCTGGGCGAACAAGGATTCTTCACCGAAGAAACTCCCTTAGACCCACATAGCCCCTACAGCGCCTCGAAGACCAGTGCCGACCACATTGTGTGCGCCTATAAAGACACCTTTAAAATGCCGGTCAGCATTACGCGCTGTTCAAACAATTACGGCCCTTACCAGTTCCCGGAAAAGTTGATTCCCTTAATCATCAAGAACATTCTGGAGGGTAAGAAATTGCCCGTGTACGGACAGGGAACCAATGTGCGTGACTGGCTCTACGTGGAAGATCACTGCAAAGCCATTGACATGGTGATTGAACAAGGTCAAGACGGCTGCATCTATAACGTCGGAGGCCACAATGAACGTCAAAACATACAAATTGTAAAACTGATCATCCGCACCATCCACAACATTATGGAGGAACAGCCCGAACTCCGCACGCTACTTAAAAAGCAGGAAACCGGAGCTGACGGAAAGATACGTATCGACTGGATTAACGAAGACCTGATAACCTACGTAAAAGACCGCCTGGGACACGACCAACGTTATGGTATAGACCCAACGAAGATAAAAGAAGAATTGGGGTGGTATCCGGAAACGACGTTCGAAGTAGGTATTGTAAAAACAATCCGCTGGAACTTGGAAAACCGCACCTGGATAGAGGCTGTAACCTGCGACGATTACCAAAACTATTACGAACGCATGTATAGCGGACGCTAACAGACGATATGCGATAACATCAACACAGATTATAACATACGTCAAGCGGTTGGATCTATTTTGATCCAACCGCTTGACTTTTAGAACATCGCAAACCCGTCATTTCTTCATCCATGTCATCCGTCCGGAAAAAAGTTGTCCAGACCATTCATACAGCCCGGACAACACGATTGATATTCATAGACTAAACACATTGCCAACTAGGGCTGACGGTAGGCGGAAGATTTCACCTTCTCCCAGACCTCTGTATAGGTTTTTCCATTCAACTTAAACGTCAGATGCAACTTATTTTTCTCCTTCTGATAAGAAATAGGGAACAACACATTACACCATCCGCCATTTTCATACTTCAGGTTCTCGACATACACGCCGGGGGCAACAATCTCATACAAACCCTTCCGGGTAACGGAGAAAGTCTTACCACCATCACGAGAACGCAAATTGATATACTTCCCGTTCGTTTTCAGCACTTTATAATTCACTGTAGCCGGATTTCCGGAGGAAGTAATCCGCCAAACTCCTTCAATGGATTCAGCACCTGCACGTAACGGCACAAGGGCGAACAGGAACAACAGACTCAATGTGTAAAGCACACCACGCTTATTAAATAACTTCATACGCTTCATTTTTTAAATTTCATAAATCAACAGATAATTCACTTTTATATTTTGGCCAAAAAATATTCAAGACATCGCATCGTGCAGGCGTTCCCACACTTCTGAATAGACCCTATCTCCCAACTTAAAGGAGACATGCAGCCGGTTGCCCTCAACCTGATAGGTCATGACAATGTCCACCCGCCCAACAACCGACTGTCCAAACTCCTGCTCCAAATGCTCGATATAAATTTGCGGAGCTACCACTTGATAAGTGCCCTGCCGCAGGATGGAAAAGGTCTTGCCACCATCATACGAACGCAAATTGATATAACGTCCATCCTTGTTCAACAGTTTATAACTGAATGTAGGAGTCTCCTTGTCGGGATGGCGCATCATCCAGACACCTTGCAATTCGCCCGTCGCCGAACCAGCCTCGCCGTGAGCAGCCGAGACAACCAACCAGTCGGAAAAACCGGTAAACGGCAATCCGCAGAAAACTGAGAAGAATGCAACGAATACAAGCGCCCGGGAACGGCTGCTCCGAGGTTTATTCATCATTACAATACGAGACCGAAGGTGTGAAAAATTAAAATTGCACCCTGCGGCAGCAACCTTGCCATTACAGGATGTGCGAAGCAGTTGCATCTGATAACGCTTACGGTCACAACCGTCACGTAGCACCCGACGATCCGCCAAAAACTCCATCAACCGCTTTGTTTCACCCTGTAACATCCAAGCCACGGGGTTGAACCAACAAAAAATAGCCAGTAACTGTCCCGACAAGATATCTGCCGAATGCCTTCCACGCACATGGGCCGCCTCGTGTGCAACCACACAAGCCAACTCTTTTTCTTCCAACTCCTGCTCGTACAGAAAAATACAATGAAAAAAAGAGAACGAAGCCCCCTGTCCGGGCAATATGTGCAAACGCGTTCCGTCCACCCAATACTCCAACCTGCTTTTACGATACAACGAAATAAGGCTAACCCATTGCACCACAAAGTACCCCAACAACAGCACAGCGATAGTGAGGTACACCACCAAGGCATAATCCCACCAGCCCTTAACCGCTACCGCCTCTATGCCCTTCTGAATCATGTTTGGGGAAAAAGCCACAGCAGCCTGCGTCCAAGTACCTAGTTGTCCAATCATGTCCGAAGTGAGCAAGAACTCCTTCTGCGAAACATGCACAAACGGAAACAACAACGCACCCGCACGCACCATCCATAACGAAACCCGCCGCATTCGCAAGAACGTGGTGAACACGCATAAACAACGGTAGGCCAGAAAAAGAAGAACCAGCGCTAAATTCACCTGCAACAAATAGGACAAAACGGCAAACATGGTTTAAAAACAGATTAAGGTTCAGAGGTTCCTTTGTCTATCAGTTGGATGATTTCCTTCAGTTCGTCAACTGATATTTTCTGTTCTTTGGCGAAAAAAGAAACCATCTCTTTGTATGAGTTATGGAAATAGCTATCAACCACTCCTCCTACAAACTCCCGTTTATAGGCACTTTCCGGTATTAACGGCGCATACTCATACGAATTGCCCCGTTTGGTTACCATCAAATACCCCTTCCGTCGCAAGTTATTCGCGATGGAAGCCACCGTCGTATAAGGCTGCGGATCGGTCTGTAAACCGATAATATCACGTATCTGTCCCGGTCCTAATTTCCAAAAACAGCGCATAATATTTTCTTCCTGAGGAGTCAATTTTTCCATCATACAAGGTATTTATCAAATTCATTCCCTGCAAATCTACGAAACATTCGTTGATCATACAAATTTTAGACTCTCAAAATTACGAAAGGTTCGTAGATTTGTTTATCACCTCCATGTCACAAGCAGGAAAAAACCACAAAAATCCGCATTGCCAAACAGCCCTGCACACAACAACGTCCATACGTGTACGGTGAAACAACAACGCGTGTCTTTTTGAACGGACTGGGCATGTCGTTACAAAAAGTAACCTCTTTCGGGTTGTATGACCTTAAAACCTGATCAAACAATAAATATCCTCCGGAGATCGTACCTATAAAAAAGTCCGGTTACGCGAGTCATTAACTCCACGCAACCGGACTTGTAATTCCCCGAACAAGCAAAATACTTATCGTTTCACTTCCAAATCCTGTAAATGCTCCATCCGTTTATGTTCCAAGAATTCATAGATACCACACAGATGCTCACGCACACGTTGCTGGCCAAACTCATACACTTTGGTAACAAGCCCATCCAGAAAATCGCGGTCGTGACTCACAACAAGCAATGTACCGTCAAAGTCCTGCAATGCTTGTTTCAGAATATCCTTGGTCTTCATATCCAAATGATTGGTTGGCTCGTCCAGTATCAGCAAATTGACAGGCTCAAGCAACAGTTTGATCATGGCCAAACGCGTGCGTTCGCCACCCGACAACACTTTCACTTTTTTGGTACTGGCTTCTCCGCCAAACATAAACGCACCCAGCAAATCGCGTATCTTGTTACGTATCTCGCCCTTTGCCACATCGTCTATGGTTTGAAACACCGTTAAATTTTCGTCCAACAAAGAAGCCTGGTTTTGTGCAAAGTAACCGATCTGCACATTATGTCCCAATGCCAGACTGCCTTCGTGTTCCAATTCCCCAATAATGCACTTCACCAACGTGGACTTACCCTCGCCATTACGTCCCACAAAGGCCACTTTGTCACCACGCTCAATGGTAAGCGAGGCATTACGGAACACAACATGATCGCCATACGCCTTGCCCACTCCGTCCATTGTTACCGGATAAGTGCCACTGCGGGGAGAAGGCGGAAACTTGAGCCGCAAAGCCGACGTATCCTCTTCGTCCACCTCGATGAGTTCCAGCTTTTCCAACATCTTCACACGGCTCTGCACTTGGAAAGTCTTGCTGTATGTTCCTTTGAAACGCTCTATGAAATCCTTGTTTTCTTGAATCATCTTCTGCTGTTCCTCGTACTGCTTCATCTGCTGCTGGCGACGCTCGGCCCTCAGTTGCAGGTACTGGGAGTAGTTCACTTTGTAATCGTAAATACGTCCCATGGTCACCTCAATGGTACGTGTGGTGATACTGTCCACAAACTTACGGTCGTGACTTATTACAATGACGGCTTTTCCGTTGCTGATCAAAAACTCCTCCAACCACTGGATAGACTCTATATCCAAATGATTGGTAGGCTCGTCGAGCAACAAGACATCCGGATTTTTCAGCAACAATTTGGCCAGTTCAATACGCATACGCCATCCACCACTGAATTCACTGGTTTGGCGCCGGAAGTCCGCACGTTCAAAACCTAGTCCTAAAAGCGTTTTTTCCACATCTTCTTCAAAATGGGTGAGGTCTATGGCATAGAACTTTTCGCTCATCGCCGCAACTTGTTCGATAAGGGCCATGTATTCATCGCTCTCGTAATCTGTGCGAACAGCCAATTCATTATTGATCCGCTCTATTTCGGCTTCCATCTCATGCAGATGGGCAAAGGCTTGTGACGCTTCTTCGAAAACGGTACGGCCGTCTTCGGTCATCAAATGCTGGGGCAAATAGGCTATAACCGTATCTTTAGGAGCGGACACCTGTCCGCGGGTGGGCTGCCGGACACCCGCTAGTATCTTCAACAGGGTCGATTTTCCTGCACCGTTTTTCCCCATCAGGGCAATACGGTCTTTTTCATTAATTACAAACGAGATATCACTAAACAGGGTTGTTCCCCCGAACTCGACGGTCAATCCATCAACTGAAACCATAACTTACATTGAATTTTACGCACAAAGGTACGACGAAGCCACGACATACGCAAACATCCCCCACAGGCCGTTCGGTGGCCTGGCAGGGGATGTCCTTATTCAACTAAGAAGAACTTGCTGCAACAAGGTAGCGCTGCAACGTTCTTACTTCAACTTAGAAACGCATTCTTTAATACGACGCAATGCCTCAACAATGTTTTCATCGCTGGTTGCATAACTCATACGGAAACACTCGGGCGAACCGAAAGCGTCACCTCCAACGGTAGCCACATGTCCTACCTCAAGCAAATACATGGCAAAATCCATGGAATTCTTGATGGTACGCTCGCCATCGGTCTTACCAAAGTAATAGCTGCATTTCGGGAACAGGTAGAATGCACCGTGAGGATCGTTCACCTCAAAACCCGGAACTTCTTTCGCCAGTTTCACAATCAGATTCTTACGACGCTCAAAAGCCTGGCGCATGGTCTCTACACAAGTCTGGTCGCCCGTAAAGGCCACGGCAGCTGCAATCTGGCTTACCGAGCATGGGCCACTTGTATATTGTCCTTGCAACTTGTTACAAGCCTTTACAATCCATTCGGGAGCGGCAATAAAGCCAATACGCCAACCGGTCATTGCGTAAGCCTTTGAAACACCGTTAATAATGACGGTACGTTCCTTCATACCCGGAATGGCGGCAATGCTTTCGTGCTTGCCCACATAATTGATATGTTCATAGATCTCGTCGGCAAGCACAATGACACGCTCGTGCTTTTTCAATACTTCGGCCAAAGCTTCCAACTCGGACTTGCTATAAACCGAGCCTGTAGGATTACTTGGAGAGCAAAGGATGAGCGCACGCGTTTTGGGTGTAATGGCAGCCTCCAACTGTTCCGGTGTGATTTTGAAATCCTGTTCAATTCCAGCCTCCACAAAAACAGGAGTCCCATCGGCCAACAGCACCATTTCGGGGTAGCTCACCCAATAAGGAGCAGGGATAATCACCTCATCGCCAGCACCGACCAATGCCATTATTGCATTACAAACACTCTGTTTTGCACCATTTGCACAAGAGATTTGAGCAGGCGTATAATCCAAGCCGTTCTCGTTTTTCAACTTGGCAACAATAGCCTCGCGCAACACCGGATAACCGGGAACCGGAGAATAGCGTGAAAAGTTGTCGTCTACAGCTTTCTTTGCAGCCTCCTTGATGTGATCGGGCGTATTAAAGTCGGGTTCACCCACACTGAGGTTAATAATGTCGACACCCTGAGCTTTAAGCTCAGCACTTTTCTGCGACATGGCAAGTGTGGCAGAAGGAGAAAGCCGGTTAAGGCGGTCTGATAATTGATTCATAGGAATTCTGTATTTATGAATGTTGTTTATTTACGATCACCGAGAATACGCAGCAAATAGATAAACAGGTTGATGAAGTCTAAATAGAGTGTCAAACTGCCTAACAGCGCTAGTTTTTGTGTTTGCTCGTTGACATCATCTCCATATTCGCGCACCATATTCTTTATTTTCTGCGTATCATAAGCCGTTAAACCGACAAAGAGTAACACGCCGACATAGGAAATAACCCAATAGAGCACACTATTGGCCCAAAACAGGTTCACAACCGATGCAATAATCAAACCTACCAAAGCCATCATAAAAAGATTGCGGAAAGAGGTCAGGTCTTTCTTGGTGGTATAACCGATCAGGCTCATCACACCGAAAGTTCCCGCTGTGATAAAGAAGGTCTGGGCTATACTCGAACTGGTATATACCAAAAAGAGGATGGACATTGTCAATCCGTTCAAAATAGAATAAGCAGCAAACATCAAACCGGCCGTTGCAAACGATAGCGTCATGATGCGCGAGCTCAATATCCACACCAAGGCCAACTCAGCAATGATGATACCAAAGAAAAGCATTTTGCTGGTAGCAATTTGCGTAATCAATGGCAGGTTACCAGCCACATAAGCAGCCGTCAATCCCGTCACGGCCAATGCAAGTGTCATCCACAAATATACACTCTTCATCAAAGAGGCATAAGCCAAAGAACGGCTTCCACTATACGATGAAATAATTTTTTCTTGTTCCATAAATTATACGATTAATTCTTTTATATACAACTATTTGTTTAAGTGCAACGTATGTCCCATACGTTCTTTTTTAGTACTCAAGTACCGTTCATTATATTGGTTGGGCGTGATCTCGATACCGACATTTTCTACAATCTCAAGTCCATAGGCTTCCAAGCCTACGCGTTTCACGGGATTATTGGTCAGCAGACACATCTTGCGCACACCCAGTTCTCTTAGTATTTGAGCTCCCACACCGTAATCGCGTTCATCAGGATTATAACCTAAATGCACATTGGCATCAACGGTGTCATATCCTTCTTCCTGCAATTTGTAGGCTGCAATCTTGGCCATCAGTCCGATACCACGGCCCTCCTGATTCAAATAAAGAACAACCCCCTTACCTGCCTTGTCTATCTCTTCCATGGCTTTGTGCAATTGTTCTCCGCAATCGCAACGCTGACTGCCAAAGATGTCGCCTGTCATACATGAGGAATGCACACGCACTAAAATAGGTTCGTCTTCACTCCACGACCCTTTAATCAAAGCGACATGTTCCATCCCGTTACTGAGTTGACGGAAAGGAATCAAGCGGAAATGTCCATGCTCCGTAGGCATATCCACTTCCTCTCCCTTTTCCACTATCGTCTCTCTTTGCAACCGATAAGCAATCAGGTCACGGATAGCGATAATTTTCAAACCCCATTCACGGGCTTTTTCTTTCAGTTGCGGCATGCGGGCCATACTGCCATCTTCATTTAAGATCTCAATGAGCGCAGCTGCGGGACGCAAACCGGCCAAACGAGCCAAATCCACAGCAGCCTCTGTATGACCGGCACGACGAAGTACCCCTTTGTCTTGTGCATACAAAGGGTTAATGTGCCCGGGCCGCCCAAACGTGGTTGCCGTAGAAGCCGGATCGGCCAAAGCCTGTATCGTAGCAGCTCTGTCAGCAGCACTTACACCGGTGGTACATCCTTCCAGTTTATCAATGGTTACCGTAAAAGGAGTACCCAGCATACTGGTATTATCGTCCACTTGGTGAGGAAGTTCCAATTCCTTACAACGGGATATCGAGATGGGCGCACAAAGTACACCACGACCGTGACTCAACATAAAGTTGACTTTCTCCGGGGTAATTGTTTCAGCAGCAGTAATCAGATCGCCTTCGTTTTCACGATCTTCATCATCCACTACTATAACGAACTTACCCTCTTTAAAATCCTGAATCGCCTCTTCAACCGAAGCTAGTTTGAATGATTCCATATCTTAGTCTATTTTATTCATATGATCCATGTGCTCACACAATGCGGCACAACTCTTTTCTATTTGTTTCAAGTCCCGATATAAACGCAGGCGGAAACGCCACATGCGCAACCACAAGACAAGTCCTACCGGGAACAGTACACCTGCGGCCAAATTCAAGCCCGACTTGTCAAAAGGCGAAACATGAGCATGCGTCACCAATACCGGCAGCTTATTCAATTCATTCAGAATCAAACCATCCCGGCTATTTCCAAGTTCTGCCACAATAGCCTCCAGACGTTCACTCAATTCTTCCACCTCGTGATCCTTGTGCGAATGGAAGAACGTATCTACATAGCTTGGCATCCGCTGCAACTTGTTTTTAACGGCATATTCCTGACAAGCCAACGCTAAAGCTTCCGTCTCTTCACGCATCTCAGCGTAGCGAGGATCGTCTATAATCACTTCTTTACGGAATATATGACGCGTTATTCTCAGTCCAAAGAGTTTACGGAACACACGTTTGTATTCTTCTATATTGAACAATGTCGAATCGCGGTTTGCCTTTATCGTCAGGAACACACCCATCGGAACAAGTACAAATGTACTGATCCACATACCGTACCACATCTCCCAAGAACCGTCACGGGCCAATTTCATTCCCGACGTATTGAACAAATAGTAGAAAATAAAGAAGCCGACAGAAATAATGGTAGGCAGTCCCAACCCTCCTTTGCGGATAATCGCTCCTAACGGTGCACCCACAAAGAAGAAGATGATACAAGCCAACGAAAGAGTCATCTTCTGATGCCATTGAATCCAGTGCCGCCGTGTTCGATAGTCCGTGTCGCTGGTTGCATACTGCTTCCATTCCAAATCGCCACGTAGCATAGCCACCTTATTTTCAGCCCTACGCACATAATCCAACTGTTTGTCGGCGGCAAAAGCCTGCCATAACGAATCGAAATCAGCCGTTTGCTGCTTCTTCACCGCCTTTGTAGCAGAAACCTGCTTGCCACGTATCCGCTCGGCGTCTTCCAAACTCGAAAAATACTGATGTCGTATCTCTTTATAATAAGAAGCACCAATACTGTCACTCTGGAAGTTCATGGAATCGATACTCTCTACCAATTCTTTCATATTCTTGGCAGCCTCCATACGATTCATTGAGGAGGCATCCATCTCTTTAAAACTGCTGTCAAACTCTATCAACAGCTCTTTATAGTCGAATGTTTCCCGGTCATAAGGCACATTGGCTTGTAGCGAGCTCATATTTTGTGCCTGCAAGTTCTCAAACTGTTCACCGCTATACAACTTCAACTTCAAATACAACCGATCGGCCGTCATCTCCAGCCGCCCCGAATCGGCCAACACAATCTGCGCCTTCTCAAAACCCTGATCCGTCTTGTAAATAATCACGCCATACAGCATGTTTGTATCAGAGTTCTTCCGCTCCACATACAAGTTCACATTAGGCACACCGGTATAAAAAATACCTTCCGGTATTTCAAGCGCCGGAGACGTTTGTTTGATACTGAACATCAACGTCCGCAATTTGATCTGCGCTTTCGGCGAAGTCACATTCTGAAAATAAAATGAAAGCCCACCCATAGCCAGCACCACCACGATCAGAGGCGCCATAATACGGATCAGCGGCACTCCCGCCGCCTTCATGGCAAGCAACTCCAACCGCTCGCTCATGTTCCCAAAAGAAATCAACGAAGCCAGCAACACAGCCAACGGTAATGCCGTAGGAATAAGGGCCAAGCCCATATACCAGAAAAACTTTGCAAGCACCGTCACCGATAATCCCTTACCCACCAAGTCTTCAACAGAACTCCATACAGACTGCATCATGAAGACAAACAGACAAATAAAGAACGAACCGGCAAATACGAGTGCGAAATTTTTCAGAACAAACCAGTCTAATTTCTTAATGCCAATCATTTGCGGCTTACATCTTACTTCCTTAACTTGCAAAAATAGCACAAAAAACGGAGATTATCCCGCTCTTTTTCTTTTTTTATGATAAAGCAAACACAGAACCAAGCCGACACAAAACAAAGAAGCTCCGGTTGGGAATGAAGCCGTCTTTGCCCGTACAAAAACATTCTTCCACCAAAAGCCCCCCTTGTATGCTGCCCATCTCCGGTAGAAAGCTCCGAACGGCACGGTAACAGACTGGGCATTTATTTCCAACGGACTGGGCATCTCAAAAAAAAAGACTGGGCATCTCGTGAAAACAAAACGAAGCCCCAAAAACGGAGCGCATAAACGCAGACATATACATCAAACCCGAATCAGAACAAAACCAAACAGCTTGTTTTGATTAAATTGAGTTAATATTTAGTTAAAAAATCCATTCTCTTTATATTTCGTCGAGAAAATGGATGTATACGATCCGGCAATTCTACCAACCGGAGCATTATTAACTTCAAAACAAACTTATGGAACAAAAGAAGAAAACCCAACAAGATCAATGCCTGGCCGCCAAGGAAACGGAAGCCGCAACAGGAAATCCGGAAGAAACAATCATGGCCGAATTCGACAGGACACTCGAAGAAAAAGGTCTCAGTGATGCATACTTCGACCAATTGGAACGAAAAATCAAAGAACATGAGTTTATACAAGAGGAACGTGAACGTTACATCGACAAAATATTGTATGAAGAATAATAGCCAATGTTGTAATCTGCAACAGTCTATTCATGAAGTATCACTTTGTGATGTGCCTTATTTTAGCTAATTTCGTAACGTCATGGCAACATCGTCCAAACATTAAAAATGAAGATACACAAAAGTGTTTAACTGATTCTCTACGATGAAGCCTGGTATACGATCTGTAGAACGAGAATAAGTTTGCATCTCTCGTGTCATATCCGTATATGGCGTGGGAACTGTTGCTTATTTTAGTTAAAGGTTTTACCTAAACCCGTCGTATAAAATGAGTTAATAGTCTCACGCCTTTACATTGACAAACCTTTCTGGCTTGAAGATCAGGAATACATTTATTGACAAGAACCAAATAAACTTTCTCACAAACAGTAATCAATGATTAATATGGAAAACAATGATGCATTAAAGGCCTTAATGAACAATCCAATCATATCCAATCTGAAAATTGGAAAATCCATGATTACCACAAGGGTTATCTTTGCAGAAGGACTGAAACAGTTCCTGCGACCCAAGCGGGGTTGTGAAAGGCCTGTCTCTTTAGCTATGCTCTCAAACGGAAACATAGAATGAAGGCTTCCAAATTCACTCTCATGAAAACTCTTACGATATTTTTCCAGCATATCGAACTCTGTAAAGCCCAAAGTAGGGTGAATTTCTGAAATATATTGTATCTTCGCTATATCTTAGTTTGGATATTTCCCCATTTTGGTCATCAACCCTTATTTTAGGGGAATACCCAAAGATACAA
>CABSGW010000013.1 GCA_902477365.1 uncultured Prevotellaceae bacterium | reverse complement strand
CCTTTATGTTTGCCGTATTCGTCAGTGGTTCCGGCCTTGCTTCGGATGCCATGCGGCCTGTTGTCCGGAATTCCGTAGGGCATGTAGAATATACCTCGGAACACGGGGTGTGCCAGGATGGATATGGTTGGCCATGAAAACGGCCGGAAACTTTTTCACAAAAGCTTCCGGCCTTTAGATAATTTCTAATACCAGATGTTATTCTGAAAACGAAATTACCTGTTGATATATTAACCTAATTTCAATTACTGTATTCATCCGCTACCGCGTCTTCCCAATTATCCCATACCGGAACGTTCGGGTCATAGCCGTCGTAGCCGGGATTTTGCATCAGTTGTCCGTCCCTGTTGGCATTGATTGCCTTGTTTTGCGGAATCGGCCAGTAGATGTTATGGGCGGCGAGTGTATAATGCTGGTCTTTTACTTCTACTATGTTTTTGTTGTAGTAGTTGTTATAGCGAGTAATACGTTCGAACCACAAGCTTTTTTCTGCGAGCTGATTCACGTTATAGGTATTTCCCCATTTGTCGGGTTTTCCGCTGAGAGCCAGACAGTAGGATACACGGCTAAGTTCCATGTGCCTCCATTCTTCCATGTACAGTTCGCGGGCGCGTTCGTCCATAATGTCATCAATGGTTACGGTGGAATATAGCTGTTGGCAATGTGCGCGTTGCCTTACGGCATTGACATCGTCTGTTGCTGTTGGGTCGCCCAAATAGAATTTAGCTTCTGCACGGAGCAGGTAGGTCTCGGCCAGACGGAAGCAATACCAGTCGCCGGCTCCTCCGCGAAGATTGGTGCTCGTGGGAAGCATTTCTTCATCTGATGGGATGTAAGTTTTATAATGAGGCCAGTCGAACCAGCATCTAATCGTGTCACTACATAGAAGTTTGCCATCGTCGCCATACAGGCGCAATGGTTTGCCGTACCATTGTTTTTGGCGTGGGTTCAGATGGTTGTATTTTAAGGACTCCATCGTAACCCAGTTTCCCGAAGCCGTGCTATGGCGCAAATCGCCTGTATCGTCCACTCCGTTGACAGTCCATAAGGAGTGGGTGGCAAAGTAAGTAGGACGTATATGGGCGATGCCCCTTCCGAAAGTGATGTTATAATCCATTTCTTCGTTATAATATTTGTTGGCACTTCCGTCGGAATTTTCTTTGGCGTAGAATTCCACGGCTTTCTGCCCGTCGGGAGACATTAGCATGTCGGTATCCAACAAGGGAAGCCAGTTGCGCATGGTGCGCATCTGTACGGCAGCCGTAGTTCCTTGCCGGTTGGGCATAACCAGTAATGCTTCTTTGTTTTCCGCGATGGTTTTGTTTTCCGGACGATGTAAATCCCATATCACATTCTCTGTGATATTCCATGTTTTGGGATTCGGGTTAGAGAAAGTACCGAAGTTTTCTTGCATCAGTGCATGTCCCGACTGTTCTATCAATGTGTCAGCCTGAAGTTTGGCTTTTTCAAATTGTCCGGTGGAAAGATAGCATTTGATGAGCAATTGACGGCAGGCTTCTTTATTTACCATGCCTATCATTTCCATTTCGGATTGCGAGGGGACCCATTGCACGGCTTTCTCCATATCCATGGTAATCATTTTTAGTATGGCCTCCCTACGTGTGCTTCGATAATTGAGTTTGGGCGTACTGATGATATGGGTGACTAATGGGACGTTGTTGAACTGGAAACAAAGAGCCAGATAGCGAAAAGCTCGGTGAAAATAGGCTCGTCCTTTGAACTCATTCCGTGTTGTTTCATCTAATTGAGGGATTTTGTCGATGTATTCAGTGACTGTATTGGCATATTTGATGCCATTATAAGTCTCTTCCCAGAAAAACATGATCCGGTTGGTGTTATTGTTTTCCAGAGAGTTGGTTGGTGTCAGTCGGGAAGCGATGTCGGCGAATATGGCGCTTTCATCGGTTTTGGCTGCTACGGCGAGGTCGGAAAACATATATTCCGTACTGATGGGAAGCGACAAGTCTTGTGTACTATAATACGTCCAATAGTTGCGCAGATGCCGGTCGCACATGGCCAATGCCGATTCCAAGGCTTCACGTGTGGTGAATGTTTTGGTCGGTTCGTATATCGACAGCGGATCCGGTTCCAGAAAATCGTCTGTACAACTGCCTGCGCTGATGGCGGCTGCAAAAATCAACATGTATTTGGGCAAGTTGTTTTTTATATGATAATATTTCATTTTCATAATAATTTTTGTTGTTTAAAAAGTCAAATTTACTCCCAAGGTATAGGTACGTGGTGCCAGTCCGCCTGTTTCGGGATCCCAATATGTCCACTCTTTGGATTTCCATACGGCTACATTGCGTATCGTACCGAATACTTTCAGACGGTCGATCTTCCACTTCTTGGTCAGTTTGGCTGGGAGACTGTAGGCAAAGGAAATGTTTTCCAATCGTAAGAAAGAACGGTTATAGAGTTTGCCCGGTGAATTGACACCGGTAGGCCCTATGGCATCCAGACGGGCATAACTGTTCGTGGGGTTCTCTAACGTCCAATAGTTTTTGGCATATACATTGGCACCATTGGTTACGGCGGATGTTCCGTTGTCTTGGTTCTGGTAAGCGGTAGACATGCTCTTGTGTCCCGTGTATGCATAGAGGTTGAATGAGAAAGTGAAGTCCTTGAACAGGGTAAAGTCATTGCGCATAGACAACCGGACTTTTGGAGTGGTCTGTCCCAGGAATTGCTTGTCGTTTTCATTATATACGGGCGTTCTTGACCCGTCGGGGTTGATGATGTCGTCGGCGGTATAGCTGTTTTCCACTTTTGGATCACCGGGGCGTTGTCCGACTTTAGCAGCTTCTTCCCACTCGTCGGCTTGCCAGATACCGGTGACTTTGTAATCCCAAATTGCAGAAATGGGTTGTCCGATAAACCATCCGTTTGTTTTGTCGTCAGTTTCTTTCCAACCGGTTATAGCACCAGTCTTCGGGTCGTTGATGCTTTCATACTGATAATATAAGTGCTTGATTTCGTTTTTGTAATAAGACAAGCCGAAGGAGGTGTTCCATTCAAAAGATTTCGATTTGATGTTTTGTGAGGTAAGTGATACTTCAAAACCTTGATTGACTACTTCTCCCAAATTGCAGGTGATACTTCCGAAGCCAGAGAACAAGGGTAATGTTTGGCTCATGATCATATCGGTGGTAGGCATGTAAAAGTAGTCCAACGAGGTAGAGATGCGTCCGTCCAAAAAGCTGAGATCGACTCCAACATTCCATGAAGTTGTTTTCTCCCATTGTAATCCGGGATTAGCCATGCGGCTGATGGACATGTAACGTAATTGGGTATATTCTCCGGTAGAGGAATTGACATAACCGTATGTTGAGCCGATACCTGTTCCCAAATCTGCCAAAGCCAGATAAGGATCGCCTAATTGGCGGTTGCCGTTTTGCCCCCAAGATACTCTTAGCTTGCCGAAACTTAATGGCTTCCATCTGAAAAATTTTTCATTCGTGAAAGTCCATGCCAGTGCCACGGAAGAAAATACGGCGTGTGGGTTGGATGTGCCGAAAGCTGAGTAACCGTCCCTTCGGACCGAACCTGTGAACATGTATTTATTGTCGTATGAATAGAATAAGCGTGCCAGCATGCCATCGGCTGTTTCGTGGGTGTCGTTTGAATCGAAATCGCTTCTTTCTTTATCGGCCACTTTAATTTCGTGAAAACCGAGGCCGTCTGTCGGCAGCAAATAACGTGCGTTAATACTTTCCGACCAATAGCGGCGTTCTTCTGCTTCTTGTACCAAAGTCAGGTTCAAATGGTGTTTGTCGGCAAAGGTATAGTCCCAATTAATCGTGTTGTTGATTGACCAGTCGAAGTTTTGGGCGGTTCCTCGGTTTGCTCCGTGTGTTTCCGCAGCCCAGTCCGGGTGTTCCGAAGATTCGAAATATCTGTCGTGAAACCATTGCAGGCGTGGGGAGGCATTGAAAGAATAAGTAATATTGAACGGTAGTTTGATTTTGGCACTTAGTATGGTGTTCAATACGGTATATCCTTTTTCTAATTTTTGGTATTGTCTGTCGAACCAATAGTTGTAGCCTAAATAGTTTGTTTCTCCCATGGGGTGTGGATTGAGTTCCCCGTTGTCTTTGTAAGGAAGGGCAAAAGGACTGTTTGCCGTGATTTGTTTTCCCCAGTCAATGGCTAAATTTCCGTCTGTCCGGTTTTGGAAATTCACATTGGCACTGACATCCAACCATTTTGTTACTTGTCCGTTAAGTTTCAGGTTAGAACGAATGGCACTGTAATCGTCACTTTCCGCTACGCCCTCATTGGACAGGTATCCGATCGACATGTAATAATTCATGCGGTCATTGGCTCCGGATATACTGACATCATAGTCTTGGTTGATACCAGTACGGAAGGAAGCATCGTACCAGTCATAGGTTTTTCCTGCCAAATAGTTTGTCAGGGTATTATTGGTCAATCCAATGCGTCGTGCCCAGATTTCATTATCGCTTTGTTCTCCGTTGTCGGTGTATCCTCTCCAGGTGTCTAATGAGATGCCATATTGGCCTATGTTTTCAGGACGGTCATAATATCCGTCTTTGATGCGGATGGTACCTGTGTTGGGGTCTTTTTTCTGATAAGCTTCGTACTTTCCGGTTTCTTCATTGACTCCGTATGTATTGGCGGTATACCAATCCTGACGATATTTCAAATAACCTTCTGGGCCAAACACGTCACGGTTAGCCCCCATGGTAGCGAAGCCTACGGAGGCATTGAAGTTGATAGTCGGTTTTCCTTGCTTTCCTTTTTTGGTAGTGATGATAATGACACCATTGGCCGACTTAGCACCGTATACGGCTGCAGCGGAAGCGTCTTTCAGTACGTCGATTTGCCCGATGTCCTGAGGGTTGATTTCAGATAGTTCCCCATAGAAGATCATGCCGTCCAAAATAATTAACGGGTCGTTATGTCCTCCGGAGGTATAAACCGAACGTTGACCACGGACAGATAAAGAACCGCCTCCTTTGGCAGAAGCATCCATGCCGACGATGAGGCCGGGAGTTCCACGGAGTACATCCTGTACGGTTTTGGGGGCTTCATTGGCTATCTTGTCCGGTTGGATCTGTACGACGGCTCCGGTCAGGTCTTTTTTTCTCATCATGCCATAACCCACTACGACCACTTCGTTAAGGGCTTGGGTCTGGTCTTGCATGATGACATTGAAGTTACGTTTTCCGTTTACAGGGATTTCTTGTGTTTCATATCCTAAAAAGCTGATGGTAAGCTTGGATGCAGGAGATACTTTTAAATTGAATTTTCCATCAAGATCCGTAATTGTGGCATTTTGTGTGCCAGACTCGCGGACAGCAGCTCCGATGACGGTTTCGCCGGTTTTGTCTTTGACGATACCTGAAACTTGGATTTTCTGTTCCTGTCCTTGGGCAGGTAAGATGGGGCATAGCAGTCCGAATGACAGCATAAAGAACATCAGGATGTTCCTGAAAAGCGGCCGGTGCCCGTTTGTTTGTTTTTCCATTTGAAAAATTTTTAAGTTTATTGAATGTTTTTGTTAGAAAAGGGAGAGCGTGCCGCACGAGGCGGCACATTCTCTCGCTTTCGGATTAGATCGGTATGATTGGTGATTTTTCATTGTACAATCTACTTGACGATGAGTTTGCAGCTTTGGGTAAATCCGTTTCCGGTTACTTTTACGATATAGATACCAGAGGTGGCGGGAGCCGTGAAAGTGGCATTATATTCGTTCAGTGTACGGCTGGCAATTTGATTACCTGTCAAATCGTAGATACCCAATTTGATTTGTTTTGGGGTTTCCAGTGTGTTTGCGACTTTTAAATCCACTGTTTCACCGGCAATCGCAGGATTGGGTGTCAAGGTAAGGCGGGTCTCATTCGGGATAGACTCTACAGTACCGATGTGGCTTAATATCGGTTCTTCGCCTTCATACAGTTTCTGTATATCTGCGGCAGACAACGTCTGGTTGTAGATTCTGAAGTCTTTATATCCATGGGAGCAATAGGGGTCTGACGACCATTGCGAACGTCCCAGATAATTGTTCTCAGTTTCTCCCATTCCCGCAGGGACAGCGTATTCTTCATCTCTTGCGAAAGAAACCATTTTCCCGTTCAGATAAAACATATACATCAATCCGCCTTGTGGGTGTTGGCCGACAGTGTAAGCCACATGGTTCCATTTGCCAAGTTCCATACCGAAATTGAATGTGACATCGAAAGTCTTTGTTCCCTCGTCTGTTGGATAGGTCAATTTGAAACGGGACTGTCCGGTACTGGCTTGTGGGATAAATACCATGTAGCGTCCTGTTCCTTGCCCGAAGTCGAACATACGTGTATTGTTCCCTTGGTCTTCAGGCAGGTAAATCCATGAAGAGATGGTATATTGGTCTGTCAGTTCGCTCACAACTCCTTTAGGAAGTTGCAGGTACGATTTGTCATTTTTATTTAAGTAGACGACAGATTTCGTGCTATCTCCTTCCGTAATGGTGTTCCATGTCGGATTGTTCTGCATTTGGGCATGGAATCCTCCCCATTCGTCAAATACAATAGGCCCGTCTCCCTCATTAAAGGTTAAATGTAGGCATTGTCCGGCTTTTGGAGACGCTTTTACGATTTCGCTTTCTGGGGCTTCTCCTTCCCGATTATGGGCTATAACCTTATAATAATACGTTTGGTCGTATGCCATTTCATACTCATCCCGGTAACGTGCGTTGTTTTCTTCCACTTCTATATCAGAAGCAATCCGGATGTATTCCCCGTTGGGTGACTCGGAACGGTAAATGTCGTATAAAGCGTCATATACGAAATCCCAGGTCAGTGTGACATTCTTGTCTCCCGACGCGGCGCGTAGTCCTGTCATGGCGTTGGGGACCGTCAGCTCTTTGGTTTTGATTTCCAACGGGGCAGAGGCTACGCTTGTCCCTCTTGTATTCAGAGAGTAGATGCGGTAATAATAGGAGGTTCCGTCAGCCAACCCTTTGTCGACGAACTCGGTTGCCGTACAATAATCAGCAACGGTCTCATACTTCCCGTCTGGTGATGTCGAACGTTCTATCCGGTAAGAGCGTGCGTTGGGGCTTGTCTCCCATTTCAAATGCAGGATTGTTGCCGATATGGCCTCGCCCGTAAGTGTCGGTGGTGCGGCTATCGGGTCTTTGGCGATGGTGATGCAACGGGAATAAAGGGAGCGCGTATCTTTGTAGCTGACAGCGTAGACCCGGTATGTGACTTGTTCGTTTTCGATAGGGTCGGTATATTCTAAGGTGTCTGCATATTGATAATCAGAATTGACCGTGAAAATTTTTAGGTTTTTGAATTCCCCATCGCCGATTTTACGTTGCAGGATATAGTTTTTTCCAGTCTCTCCATTATGGTCATACCATCTTAAAATGATATTTTTATAGTCCTCGGAGATACTTGTAACAATCCAGGGTGGGGCTATTTTCCATTTATGTATATATTCGTTGGCCTTTTTAAACCCTATTTCGGATTTAAAGTCGGCAAAAACCTTTCCCGCAGGGGTCAGTTCATCGTTCAGGATCATCGAACGTGCGTCTTGCACCCAATTGTACAGGAAGTGATGTTCGAGTAAATCATAAGAATCGAAAAAAGGGAGAATCTGTTCTATTTTTTGTTTTGAATGTTCTGCATTATCGGGAGATAATGGTTTGTTGACAATTGTTTCTTCTCCGTTTTCGTCATAGATGATGTTCATGTTCGCATCACGTTGGGGGCCGGAAGCATCAGGCCAACTTTCTCCTGTCCAGTTTGCCCCATTGTTCCATTCGGTAATCCATACCGGTCGGCCATTGGCTGTTCTTGAGGTTGCCCCGATATTCCAGTCCCACCATGATGTGGCCTGGTGTTGGTAAGCATGCGTAACCACGAAATCTACACGGTAGTTCAGGCTGTCGCAAATAGCCATGAAATCAGTTAACCACGCTTTGGGAGTGGAGGACGGAGCCGGTGAACCCAAGCGCAAACCGGACTTGAACATTTCCGGCCATTGTTCTATGGCATGTGCTACAGACATGTTGGCTTGGTCTGAACGGTCTGGTTCATTGTAACCTAATAAATGGGATACATTATTCCGGGAGTTAATGACTTCGAAGGACTGCCAACCTAAATTATGTCTCATGGGAACATATTCCCGGTCTATATTTTCGGTGTCTCCACCTGCATCCCAATCATAAAAGACGGATACGTTTACTTGGTCGCTGGGGCCACCTGCCCAACCTTTTTTGCCTGTCCATTCCCATTTGAAGACTCGTATGAAAGATACGAATCCTTCCATGCCTTCTGGCATTTCTGGGAATTCGACATCTTCATCGCTGGCAATGAACATTCGGCTGAACCCGGTGCCGTCAGGATTATTGGCCAATGTGGCTGCAAATCCCTTTTTCAACTTGAATGATTGGATTCGGTTATCAAACTTTCCTAATTGGTTGTGGTACGTGTTGATTTCGTATGATTGGGAGTCTCCCGTGAAGTTCTTTCCCGTATAGACGGTCAGGGCTTCTTGAGCTGTCTGCATACCGCTCGGAATAATGACGGTACCGGAACCATATATGGCGATACGGTCGTTTTCTGCATCGAACGGTTTGCCGTTAATAGTTACATATTGGAGCCAATCGGTTTTGACCTTTGAGGGTTTGATTTGTGTGAAGTACAACCATGCTTCGTCTCCGTTCAGATCTATCGTGGAGCTTGAAAGCGGTTGGTTGCCGGTCAAGAACAGATTGGTTTTGCCCTCTACCCGTACATGCTTGTTTTCGTAACTTTCCGTTTGGTAATCTCCTTGGTCGGTCAATGTGATGTCCGTTGCAGAAGCATTGCTTTCTGCGGTAATCATTGGCATCGGAGTACGGGATGTGCCGGACTGCATGCTCGTCCCGCACCATGCTGACAGTGCGGCGGCAATGAATAATTTGGAATAGTTCATGTTTTTGATGGTTTTATCGGATAAGTATTTTATGTGCCGTCCCTTTTGTTTCTACGATGTAAATGCCTATCGGTAGTTGGGCTTTTATATCAGTGATTTTCGCACCTGTCAGAGTTGAAATGCTATAATTATCAGTTCCTGATACGATGATGCGTCTGTCTTTTACGGTGAGTTTCACGGTATCCTTTTCTGTTGTCGCAATGGAGCTGCCGTTTTTTTCCGTGACACTGAAACCACCTACCATACCCATCGGACCTTTGATATGTAGTCCGTCTTCAGTTAATACTTTATCTATAACTTGTGTGCAAGTAAAGGTGACATAGTAATCACCGCTTTCAGGTACGGTAAATTCAAACTCACCGGGATGTACGGTCATTTTTTTCGTGTATGAAATGCCATTTTCATCGGCCAAGTTATCGGCAATGCCATAAAAATATTGATAATAGACATCATCGTTTTCATCTGTTCCGAAATCGGTGTCGGCATTCGTGATTACAGATACGGGGTTTTTGTTGATACCTACGCGGGGAATGAAGTAATCTCCGTTGTTGTACCAACAATAAACCCATTCGAACTTATAGGTTTTCCCGGCTTCTAATCCGGCCAATTTATAGGCGAAAAAGTTCACGTCATTGCCATCCCAGCGCATAATAAGCAGGCGATGTTGGTCGTAATATAATGGGAATTGCCCATAAATAGCGCATTTGGAGGCCAGTTTGGTGGAATAACGTACGGTACCACCGTCTTCACTATCAGTCTCTGTCCAGACCAAGTCGGGATTATCGGAGATCCAACCGAATTTGTCAGGTTCGGAACCGACATCTACAGCGTCTCCTCCGTCCCATCCTTCCATGAAATTCTTTTGTGCATTTACCGTGTTGGCGAATGAACACATTAACAATGATGCAATTAAAATTGAAATCTTTTTCATATGTCTAATTTTATAGCTTTTGATTATTTGTTGAAGATAAAGTGACTCCGGTTTTTAGTAAGCAGAACCGGAGTCCGTTTTTTATTGTACAATGACTTTTACCCTATTAACGATATAGATTCCTGAGGGAAGATTGATCGTGGTTTCACCCGGAGCTATCGAGGTGGATAAAATTCGCTGCCCTGATATATTGTAGACTTTTACATGTATTGCTTGAGTTGTGGTTAATTTTACACCTCCGCTCATGCCTTCTACCTTGAAGGACGGGTCTTTGGAATGACTTCCGACAGAAGTCGGGTCTATCCAATGAGCCACTAATGTCATGTCTTTTTCTACACCTAACTCAAAGTTCCATTTGGAGTCAAATCCGTCGTCGTTATACCACCATCCATTAAATATAAATCCATATTTTACGGGATCTTCTGGTTCTTGGATGACATCCCCTTCGGAGAGATATTGGGGGGCGATGGCTGTACCTCCATCGGAGTCGAATGTGATTTTAAGAGCCTCACCTGTTTGTGTCAATGTGAATCCCCACGCCAGACTACGGTCTCCATCGCTGTCTTCTGTCTTCCAGGTCAGGAAGTAATCACCGTTTTCAGGAACAACGAACGAGAATGAATAATTGGTACTTCCAGGCCATTTGCCTGCATCGGCAGTAACGGAACCGATAACCGTTCCCGTGCCATCACTTGCCGTGTTGACGGTAAACGTTGTGGGGCGTCCTTGGTTCCCGGACATTTTGGACGAAGTACAAGTAAAAGTGTATTCTTTTCCTACTTCCAATCCTTTTATCGGAAATGAAAATACCGAGTTGTTCTTCGGGTGGATGAACACGCGCCCTACATTCAAATCGTCACGATACGTGCCTTTGGAGTTTTGGTCGGCAACATCTGCGCTCCATCCGAAATTTTCGTCTGCACAACGCCATCCAGCATCATAAGGTGAAAGTTCTGTGGAACCATCGGCATCCCATCCGGCCATGTAATCGGTATTGAATTGGATCGTGTAAACCTGTGTCGGAAAGCCTTTTCCAGACGTTACGGTGATGGTGATACATTGTGAGGTTTCATCTAATTCGGATATTTCAACCGAAGCACCGGCTTCTTGTCCATTGGCAGTTGCTGTTACAACCGGCTGTTTTCCGGCCGCGATGTCGTAGATGTAATCGGTAACATCAGGGTTGAACCCGTTAATGCTGTTCCCGTCTATTCTAAGGTCGGATAAAGTAGCATCTTCATACAGACTGACCGCTTGGTTTAATGCGTCGATGGCCGTTAATATTTCTGATGCCGTGGCTTTATCACCTTTTTCGTATATTTCTTGGGCTTGGGCTATAGCGGTTTTCATATAGCTTTCACCGGCGCTTCCGTCTGCTGTGGCTTCTTGGGCTGTGCGGATGGCAGCTTCCAGATCGCTGAGCTTGGCGGCCGTAAAATATAGTTTGATGTTGTCTATAGCCAATTTTCCGTTGTCTCCGGACCCTTTACCCAGTGCTTTTATTCCTATACTGATTTTGCCTTGGGTGGCATCATTAAGGGTGAATTTAACAGTTTCTGTTGTCCATGTGTTGGAGAACGTGGTAGTTGTCCCATATACAGGTGTACCTTCTTCCGGTATAAAACCAAATAGGTTTGTCTCAATGGATCGTCCTGCATTCTGATTGAGTACATCGTAACTGAGTTCGTATGTGCCGGCTGGCAGGCTGACACTTTGACTCATTTGTGCCGTATTGCCCCATGCAGCAGACATCATTAATACGGCTCCTTCTGCCTCTCCGTTAATATCATTTGCAGGAGGATTTACTGAATTTAATGCATCGGGAATCGATTCGAACTCCAATCCGTAATTAGATGTGGCAGCGCGGAACCAATCATCGTTGGATTCTTTTGTCCAACCTTCGATGAGGTAAGCCCGGCCGGATAGTTCAGCTTCAGTCTCACCACTATTGTCTGTGAACGTGGGTTGGCTGTCGAAGTCGGCATTTTTCAAATATGTTGCTGTCACCTCTTCTTGTGCATAGGTAAGGGACATACTTGTAAACAAGCATATCAATGTTGTTATCTTTTTCATTTGCTTAAAATTTATGAATAATGATGCTTTATTCTATATCCCAAAGGCCATTGTCCCAAAAATTACGGTTACTTCGGGCTGTGCCGTCAGTTGTAATGTCTGGGTCATAACCGATTTCATTAGAACATGCCATCAATGTACTTGTTTCCAACTGGCATATTGTCACTTGGGGAGTTTGATATTTCTTTTGAGTTTTCATGTGATTATTTTTATATATTAAACCTTGTTACTTAATTGCAATCTTTTGGTTTTCTATCAAGTAGATGCCACGGGGGATGTCGTTGAGTATCACTATTTCTCCAGCTTCCAGTTGAAGGTTGCGTACAATAACCCCGTTAAGTGTGTATATATGGAGCTGTTTGGTATTTGTGCCATTTTGGATGATGAGACAACCTGCTGATGTTGTGGATAAATGGAAATCCGGTGTTTTTTGTAAACCTTTTATGGAGGTGATGTCTCCGAATGCGTGATTTACCAAGAGTTCCGCTTCTGTGTCAGTTCCGAGGAAAGCACGGAAAGCCGGAATGCGGGCTTTATCTGTTGCTTTGAGGAATGTCTGTGTGTCGTCGTGGTCTACCAGGATAAGTTTATCTTTAGCATCGATTCCGGCGAGTAGCTGGAATGTTGCTTTAAATATGCCTTCGGCAGGAGCCGTAATAGGTATGACCGTATTTGTTGCGACAAAAGTGTTCTTTTTTTCTTGTCCTGTATATAATAAGTATGGACGGCATGCCTCAATCTTGTCTGCTGGTTCAAAGTTCACCATATTTTTTTCGCTATCAAGTGATTTGAACTTTTCGATATTTCCTTCGATACCAGAGATGTCACTCACCGGGAAGGGGATACTGAGCGTAGACCATCCTTGTGTAAATGTACGAGCATAAGAGACCTTCTTCGCTGTAATTTCTTTTATGTTATGGAATGGGTAACCGTCTGTCAGCACGATGGATTCTGTAGTATTGCCGATTACGCTATTGGTCCAACTCTTTGGAACTGTGGCTTTTTCTGCAAAATATTTAATCGTGTTAGGATTGATTGCATTGAAAATGTCACGTGCGTCTTCTGCAATATTAGCCTGTGTCAAATCCACGTGGGTCAGAACTTGATTTTTCCCTATTTTGGCAGACAAGATTTCAAAATCTTCTTTCGTAAATTCACCGCTCAAGGTTAGTTCTTCCAAAGAAGATAATGCCCCATTGGCAAAAGTAGATAATGTTGAGGCTGAGATTGGGCTTGTCGTAAGGTTGAAATTCCATGCCAAGCTACGGTCTCCATCACTATGTTCTGTTTGCCATGTGAGGTAGTATTTGCCGTCTTCGGGAACGATGAATGAAAACTTGTGGTTCGTATAAGCTGTCCATTTTTTTGCATCTGCTTTGTGGGAAGCTATGATTGTACCTGAACCATCTGCTTCTGTACTGATAGCAAATGTGGTAGGACGGTTTTCCTTGCCAGACATTTTGGAAGAGGAACAACTGAACGTATAAACCTGTCCAGCCTTTAAATACGCTATAGGATAAGAGAATATAGCTTCATTTTGTGGATGGATGAACACACGCCCTACATTCAAATCGTCACGATACGTACCTTTGGTGTTTTGGTCGGCAACATCTGTGCTCCATTCGAAATTTTCGTCAGAACAACGCCACCCTGCATCATAAGGTGAACGGTCTGTGAAACCGTTGGCATCCCAACCATCCAAATAATTGTGTACAAATTTGATAGAATAGGTAGCTGTGCTTCCGTTGCCGGCTGTAACAGTGACAGTGGTTATGCCCGGTATAGTTGTGGTGTTTTGTATTTCGTAAGCTGCGCATGTCGCGTTTGTCGTAACTGCCGTTTGGGGAATGTTTGTTTCTGATACACTTAATGAATAAGTGTATTCATATACAGTTGGAAGGAAACCGGTGATTGTTTTTCCGTCTACAGTCAAGGAAGACAGAGTGGAATCCTGGTATTGTGAAACGGCTGTACTTAGACTTTTGATGGCATTTTCTATCTCCTCAGATGTAGCTTGGGAGTTTTGTGCTACAGTCTTAGCTTCAGTAATAGCGGCGTTTAAGTATTTTTTGCCTTTTTCTGTGCCTTCTTTTATTATTTTTTCGGCATTTGCTATTTGGGTTTTCAACTTTTCTTTACCGTCTTCCCATTTGGCATAGATTGTGATATCATGGGTTACGACAGACGAGAAGTCGTAAGGTGTATCTGATGACAGGCTTGTATACCAACCTAAGAATGTATATCCGGTTTTAGTCGGTGCGAGTGGTTCTTTTGCTTGTTCCTTGCCATCCTTTAGTAAGTATTGTGGACTTACAGTACTCCCTCCGCCGGTATCGAATGTTACGGTCAGTGCCTCTCCTAACTCAACCAGTTGGAGTCCCCAAATTCCGGCATTTTGCCAACTTCCTCCATTTAGGGTGCAGTCCCACGTGAGATAAAGAGTGGATTCTGTATTTTTGGGAATAATGAAACGTTCTGATTGAAATTCTTTGGTCACATTGTTTCCGGATACAGTAGAAGTATAGTCCAATAGAATAGAGCCGTTATTGATATTAGAGGTGATGGTAAAATGTGAATCCAATGACCCGGTGCCTCCATTGCGTCGCCACGTCTTTCCGGAGAGTTGGTATAACATACCCGTGGGAAGATCATGGATTGCATAATAGAGTTTATTGTCCGGAACCGTAGTGTATAACATGGCATCATCGCCATTGTTTACGGGGGAACCTACATTTATGCGCCAACTGGCGTCCTTATCCCCGTTTGTGCCCCATTCGATGTCTTGTTGGCTTCCCCATCCGACTTGGGCCGGTGTCCCTTTTTGGGTGTCGTTCCATCCTTTCAGGTAATCGTCACCCACGCTTGCAAAGGCGAGACTGCAACTGATGCAAGCGCTGAAAAACATACTTGCTTTTCGGTAATACTTTTTCATGATACGTGTTTTTAGTTATACAATATATGTATGTGAACATCTTCGCGGATATTAATCCGTTAAAGACGTACAAATGTAGCTTATCATGTATCAAGAAGATGTTTTGATATAGCCCAAATAGGGTGTATGAATCGTTCGTAGAGAAGTATTCTACATTATTGGGCTATTTTTCCACTTGACGGCTGGAGGCCGTTTAAGAATGTTTTTCAATTATTGCTTAGGTTCTGTTGGGTTACTTTTTGCAGGCCGATGTATGTATATCTTCATCCGTCGCTCTCTGTTCGTGTTGTACGAAATGTTCAAACCATTCTCGTGGTTGCATGCCGAACTCTTTTTTGAAGCAAGTGCTGAAATAGCGCGGATCGTTGAATCCTACAGCGTATGCCAGTTCTGAGATACGTACATTTTTCTTTTCTTCCATGATTTGACAAGCGGCCTTTAATCGGACATTCCGGATGAAAGATACGTAGCTGAGTCCTGTAAGTGATTTCATTTTACGGAAAAGTGTGGAACGGCTGGTACCCATGTCTTGTAAGAAGTGTGCCAGATCATACTCCGGTTCGTCAAGGTGTTGGTGTACACAATCTATGGCCTTTTGGAGGAATTCTTCATCTATACTGGTGTAGTTCAGTTCTTTGGCTTCAAATACGATTTGTTTCTTGAAATCCTGGTTCTTACGTTCTCTTGCTCTTAACAGGTTGTGTATTCTGGCGTGTAGTACGGTGAGATTGAACGGCTTGGTCAAGTAACTGTCTGCTCCTATTTCATAAGCTTGTGTACGGTCTGTTTCACTTGTTTTTGCAGTGAGCAACAATATGGGAATATGTGATGTTTCAAATTTGCTTTTTATTTCTTTGCACAATGTCATACCGTCCATGACAGGCATCATGACATCCGAGATGATAAGGTCTATGTCTTCCGTACGAATGATATTGAGTGCTTCCATTCCGTTCGTGGCCGTGAATATGTGATATTCTATTCTCAACAGGTTGGCCATGAGGTTTAATAAATCTTCATTGTCTTCCACTATTAATAATGTATATTCCTGTATTTGTGTGGGGGCTTCTGCCGGGTCATCTTCAATGTTTAGGAGTTGGATGTCATGGCTTTCAGGAGATGTCATGTCGATTTCATCTTCTTTGAAACTTTCTTTTGTAATCGGTAGACAAATTTGGAAATGGGTGCCTTTTCCCTTGTCACTATTTACTGTGATTGTCCCGCCATGTAATAATACCAAATCTTTGGTTAATGAAAGTCCTATGCCTGTGCCTGTAGTTTTGAATTTACGGTAGTCTCCCTCATAAAAGCGTTTGAACAGGTCTTTCTGTGCCTCTTTGGAAATTCCTTCTCCGTCATCGGAAACGGTGATTATGGCATATTTTTTAGTTGGATCTTGTGTTAGTATAACGTCGATATTCCCTCCGGTTTTGTTGTATTTTGCGGCATTTGACAATAAATTGTAGAGTATTTTGTCTACTTTGTCTGGATCAAACCAACCCATTAGGAGGGAGGGACAGGTAACCTGGAGGTGCATTTGTTTTTTTTGAATGAGTGGACGGAAGCTTTCTACATGATTGGTAACGAAAGAAGCTAAATCATTATAAGAAACCCTCAATTTTAAATTCCCACTTTCCACTTTCCTGAACTCTAAAATCTGTTGTAAGAGACGGATAAGCCGGTTTATGTTATTCATCATTACTGAATATTGTTTTTGATGGTCGGGGGACGCAATACGTAATTCATCTATGGCAGCAGATATGATTGTCAGGGGAGTGAGTAACTCATGGGTAATATTTGTAAAGAACTGTAGCTTGGCATGATTCAATTCTTCGGATTTTGTTTTTTCTATATCTCGCAGTTGTAGCTCATTTTGTAAGTTCATACGGTTACAGACAGTTCGGTAAACCCAATAAATTGTAATAATCACGAATAACGTGTATAATAAATAAGCCCACCATGTTTTCCATGGTGGAGGGAGGATTGTAATGTCTAAAGTTGCTTCTCGACTATTCCATACCCCGTTTGAATTGGTTGCTTTCAATTCAAATGTGTATGTTCCAGGAGGAAGATTATTGTAATAAGCAAATCGGTGCATAGAGTTAGAATATTGCCATTTATCATCTATGCCATGGAGTTTATAGGCGTAAGTTTGTTGCATAGGATTTTCATATCCTAAGGCTGCGAATTCTATATTGAAGTTATTTTGTGTATAGTTCAATACTATTTTTTTGTAAATTCTGGAGAGAAGGCAGATATTTTCTCTTTATTTTTTACGGGTAATTCATCCCAGGGACAATTATGTATCTTTATGTCTGTTATGGTTACGGTAGGTTGGAATGACTGTTTGTCCTGTAACTCGTTGGGACGAAAGCTGTTGAGTCCTTGGTAGCTGCCAAGGTATATTTCACCATTTGCAGACACAGACGATCCGTTTCTTGTGAAAGAATTATCCAATAATCCATCCATTGTGGTATAAAGCCGATAAGAAAACGATTGTAAATCTTTGCCGATTGTCAACTTCACGAGTCCGGAATTTGTGCAGATCCACAGATTATTATGTTGGTCTTCCTGTATGTTAAATATGACATCTCCCGGTAGGTTCCAAATGTGGTGTATCGGGATGAACAAGTTTTTCAGAGGGTCGTATAAACTTAATCCTCCGTCTTGTCCTCCGCTCCATATCCTGCCCTTTGTGTCAATGTGTATGCAAGCAACATTGGTACTGTTCAGCTTTTTGTTGTTTATGGAATAGTTTGATATTTTGTATTTGGATATATCTTTCCCCTTACCTTCTATTTTGTAAATTCCATTGTTGGAAGAGGCTGCCCAAATGACACCTCTGTGGTCTTTTTTAATATCCATTATGACAGATGTTCGTAATTTGTTCCCGTTACAATCCAAGGTGTCGAATCTTAAATATTTTCCGTTTCCAGCCAACATTGTGAGGCCGTAATCGGTACCGATCCATTTGTTCTTTTCTGTATCTTCAAAAATGGCGTATATCCTGTTTCCAGACAACCAGGGTGTGGTGGCGGATGAGAATTTTTTTGTATGGTGTATCCCGGCGGTTGTCTCTTGGTATTCAAAAATCCCGTCGTTATAAGTTCCAAACCAGATAGCCCCATTGGAGAGGCGGGTCATTTTGATGATGGAAGGAATACGGGATTCTGAAGGGAAGTATTTTTCTTTTGGTATTTTTTGCCAAGTATGATTGTGTAGGTTGTATTTTATTAATCCGGATGTCCCGATGACCATCCATAAGGTTTGGTTGTCTTTGTCAATGAGAATACAGGATACAGTTTGAGTTTTAAATTCTTGTTTTAGCCCTTTCATGGGGTATGATTTAAAAAAAGGTTTCCGTGTACTGACCGTGTTTACTCCTCCCCTGAGCATACCAATCCACATCATGCCTTGTTTGTCACATAGAAGACTGGTTACTTCTGCATCCGATATCGTTTCATCTTTTTCTGAGGGGTAGAAATTTGTGAAGGTGCCTTTGGATTCATCGTTTAAAATACTTAATCCTAAGCTGGTACCAATCCATATGTTTCGTGAATTAATATCCTCAGATATACTGTAAATAATGTCATGTGGAAGGCTTTTTGCATTGCCGTTTTCATGTGAGAACGATTTCCAACGTACATTGTCCGGATCATATGCATTTTCCAGTACATACAGCCCGCTTCCCCATGTGCCTATCCATATCCTTTTTTTGCTATCCTCGAATATTACATGGGCGGACTTTGGAAGCATACGTGGGTAGGCGTAGAATCTGTTTTTGGCTAAGTCGTAACGGAATAATCCTTGGTTCCATGTGCCGATCCACAGATGCCCGTGAGAATCTTCCAGTAAACTTTTTACGGGTGTTTCAGGAAAAATGCCATTGGTGTTTTGCCTGTTGTATAGTGTACAGGAGTCTGTATTGTAATCGTAACAAAAAAGCCCTTGATCTGTACCGATAAAAAGTTTCCCATTTCGAGTGGAACGGAGGGCGGAAATAGAGTTGTTAATAAATTCTATACGTTTGATTTGCTTGATTTCTCCGGTTTTACGGAGAAGGACGTTTAATCCCTTGTCTGTTCCAATCCAAAGTCTGTTTTCTATATCTTCTTCGAGGCAGAGTATATTATTATTACTTAGAAGTGTCGGATGATAAAGATTGGATTTGTATGTTTTAAAACTATATCCGTCATATCTGTAAAATCCGTTTTTAGAAGCTAACCAAATGTAACCGTCCGGGCTTTGGTATATTTTTTGTATGTCATTACAAGGCAAGCCCTCCAAACTCGTTAACCGTTTGAAATGGTAGTGCGGCATAATGTTTGCTTGTATCGTGATGTGTAAAAAGAGATAAATCAAGCACATTAATTGTCTTTTCGTAGTATATTTTCCCATATTAATAAAAAAAGGTTGATAGCTGTGCAAATTTATAAAAAAGAATAATATCTTAATTGGAAAAGGATATTTTTATATTGTATGAATTGCCATAGGATGATTTAATGATGTTTGTTTTCTGTAGGGGGCTGTCTGTTTGGAAAATGGGAGCTATCCTAGTTGGGTTGACAAAAGGAATGCTGTGGGGGAGTTTGCTATTGTATGTTGTTTTCGTGAAAGATGGTTGTGTCCCATGTGTCATACCAAGGTATAATAGGGGATTCTCCATTGAATATGATGGGAAGCCAAATGTAAGGTGTAGCTTTTTCTGCAATAGAATCTTTCTTGTTGTCAAATATGGCTATAAATGCATGGCTTTTTCCTTGTACGGGTAGGATAAAAGAGAGTTGAGCATGGAAGTTCTTTTCAGCATCTGGCCCTGTATAAGGATTGCCTGATGTAGTCCATGTTCCATGTATGGAATCAGCAGATAACAATTGTGCGGTTTTCTGGTTGTTGGATAGTATCAGATGATACTTTAGGCCGTTTTTAAATAAGGATATTGTTCCTTGGAACAGAGATGGTAGGTGGTGGTATTGGTTTTGAATGTTTAAATAATCTTTAGTTAACGGATACAAGCGGATTTCAGATTTGAGTGATGATATGTAGTATGCTTTATCATTATGATCGAGAAACAGGGTAAAGGGAGTTTCTTTCTTATCATCTTTTATAATATTGGCCGTTTGAAACCTTTGGTTTGGGTGAGTAGATAAAGCTATGCAGATTTTAGGATTGGACTCTATCGTCTTTACCCATAAAACGAATTTTTGGGTTTCTTTGTTGTAAATGACTATGGGGTGGGATAGAATTACTGTTTCTTGAGGGAATATAGCTTTGTCTGTTAGGCTTGGGAAAACAATATTCTCAAAATTCCAGTTCAATAGATCTTTGGAGGAATAACAGTTAATCTGAAAAGGTAAAAAGGAGGGGGCAGTATGTGCTTCTCCATACCAATAATAGGTTCCTTCGTGGTACAATATGCTTCCATTATGTGCATTGATGGGATTTTGTTCTCTGTCGTTCCATGGAAATCCTTGGATAAAACAGGTTTTTAGTGAGGGTGTTTTGTCCCTTTCACATTTCTGTTTATTGTTGACCGTGCAGGATATTATTAGAAAAAAGCAAAAAAAATAAAGAAGATGACTTTTCATTATAAGTGTTGTTTGATTAATTTATGAAGCAAAAATACAACGGCATTTATACAAAACAGAGTAGAAATGTTTCAAAAAGGAGGATTTTTCGTTCTTGGATATCTTATGATAAGATTTATTGCTTTTATTGAGTGTTTTTTAAAGGTATTGAGTTTTGAATAAATCTGAGGCATGTGTGGAACAGGAGTATTAAATTGAGGGAGCAGAATTATCTGTAACTTCTTTTTTTATAGATTTGGGAAAATATAACCCCTTTTTTTATTAAGGAAGAGGGGGGACTGAATAAATCATCAGTTCATCTTATCTGAGCACATAAATTACCATTTTCTTCATGAAGCGTCACGGTAAGAATGTTACGGTCAGTCACATCTCCTTTTTTCCTTTACCAAAGCATAAGTGATATATTTAAAAGAACTATTGGACTTTTTATCAAATTCTGCTTAAGGTTATCAGGTATTTCTATACCTACCATTCTATCATATTCTTCTATGGTCTCAACATTGTTAGATACTATATGGTGATTCAGGCATTCTTTCCGGAATGCCGTCATGTCCCCTCACGCTTCCCTCTCCA